>JBLMVP010000479.1:0-3080 GCA_050256755.1 Sphingobacteriales bacterium
GATAATAGTAAAAAAAATATTCCTATGCCAATGAATACCTTTTGAATGTAATTTTTTTTGTTTAAGATCATTAAAAGCAAAAAGCAAAACCCAATAAGACCCATGTATCCATTTCGCATAGACAAATCTGAATTGCCAAAAAGGTCGGTCCTTGTAACTGTAGAGAATGGTAAAATAAATGAAATAGCTGAAATTGGTGTAAAAGCATTGCTGGTTTCAGCTATGGTAAGCCCGGTACCCCTTGTTAGATATGGTAACAGTTCAAATACAGAGAATAGGTAACCTGCTGTAAACAGCAGGATCATTGTTATGCTCAATAGCAAATGACCTATAACTGTTAAGAGCTGAGCAGATGATTTCCGGTAAAAACAAAAGATTAAGGCAACGAAGCAATAAAATAAACAAATAATAAAGTAGGGGTGAGCTGTTACTATAAATAAAGAAACCCATAATGCTATCACTATAGTGTTTTTTAATTTATATTCACTGATGAACTTTAGTAGTGCTTGTAGCAAAAATGGTAATAATGCTGCTGCACTAATCCAGTTAGTATGTTGTGCATTACCTGAAAATATACCACTGCAGGCATAAGATAGCCCAATGATAAATGCTGCAAGATTTTGTTGTTTAAAATAAAGACAAAGCCTGAACATGCCGATTGCTGCCAGGAAACAGTATAGTAAAAATTCAAGATGAACAGTATAAATGGAATAACCGGCAGTTAAAGAAAAAAACCAGGTAAATGGGCTCCAGAAAGTACTGGTAACATCTGCATGCATTGGATATCCATAATTAATATATGGGTTCCACCAGGGAATAATTTTATTGTTTATTGATTCGGAAATAAAATATTTTGCGGGGAAATAACCTGCCAGTGCATCATTTTTCAGTGAAAAAAGGCAAGTACTTACAGGCCAGTAAATAACAACTATGCCAATTAAAAGAAAAAGGTAGTATTTATAGACCTTTAAAGAATTCATTTATATAATTTGCAATTTAAAAATAAATTTACCTAATTGTAAGTTTAATATTTATTGTATGTTTTTGATTTCACAAGAGTAGTGCACAAACCAAGATGAATTTAATGCTTAAAAAAAATCATATTTGTTGTTTTTGTCAAAGTAGTGCTTTGGTATTGCAGTATAAAGATGTTTTTCATAAATTAAAAAAGAGTCATGGCCCTTTTAATTTATATATATGTAAAAACTGCGGCTCTTCTATAACATTGCCATTGCCTGGTATTGATAATATAAAAGACTTTTATACCGCGTTTGACAAAGGCCTGCCTGCAGAAATGCAAAGTCTCAGATCGCAATCTCCTTTAAATGCTTGGTATAACCAATGCATTTCTTCTGCTGTGGCATTAGTAGATACCAATGTTGTTAATAATAAAAATATTTGCTGGATTGATGCAGGAGCCGGAGATGGAATTTTATCAAAAATAATGGCTGAAAGGTTCCCTTTGTCAAAAGGGTATGCAATTGACTATCATGAACGACCGGCTTTGCTTAAGGGTATCAATAATGTTGAATGGATTTCAATTGATGCTAATAATAACGATGAAGACTTGTTAGCATTTACAGGTAAAGCAGATGTAATTTTTTTAATTTCTGTTGTGGAGCACCTGATTTATCCAGGTGATTTTTTGGAGAAGATTTTGTTACTGTTAAAAGAAAAGGGGTCATTGTATCTTGTAACTCCTGATTATAATAGTGTAACTAGGAAAGTAATGGGAAAATCCTGGCCTTTTTACCTTCCTGGTGAACATATTAATATTCCATCTGTAAAAGGTATTGAGATTTTGCTTAAAAGAATTATGGCAGAGACCAAAGAACCTGTTTCAGGTAGAAGAGTATACAGCCGCAAAATATCAGTGGCTTACCCAATAAAATATTATTTTAATTTTTTTGGATTAAAATTGATTGCAAAACTTATTCCGGCCAGATGGACAATAAAACTTCCAATCGGAGGATTGGAAGCAGGCTTCTATTTTACGAATTGATATGACAAGAATATATTTACATGCAGACGATGCCGGTGTAAGCCGGAATGCGACAAGGCGTATTGCAGAATGCTGGGAGAATGGATTTATTGATGGGTATAGTATTATTGCAAATGAAGAATGTTATGATATTATTTCTGATAGCTTGAATAAATTCCCGGGGAAAAGAGCAAACCTGTCTGTTCACCTCAACCTTACTGATGGAAACTGTTTGAATCAAAAAAGTTTGAATTCATTAATAGCATCGCCTAACGGGAGATTTAAATTAACCTTTTTAAAAGCTTTTTTAATGATATTTAAAGGGAATAAAACCCGAAAAAAATTTACTGAAGAAGTTTTTAATGAGTGGGATCAGCAAATTTATTCAATAAAAAAGGTGCTTGGAAAAAGAGAAATAGATGCATTGGACAGCCATAATCATGTGCATATGCTGCCGTGTCTTTTTGAAATTATAATTAAGTTGTCAGAAAAACATGGGGTAAAAAAAACCCGATTTGCAAGAGAAATTTTAGTTGCAAATAATGTAATGGATATTTTTAAACCTTTTTTCTGGAAGAATACGTTGAAATGGTTTGTAATAAATTCTTTGTACTTGCATATTAGAAATAAGAATTATGCAATTAATCCTAAGGCGGCTTATATCACAGGTATTCTATATTCAGGGCGGATGTCACCCAATAATGTTAAAAAGGCAATTGCAAAGATAAATCGAATTGGAGGTGCTTCTGTTGAAGTAGTATATCACCCGGGGCGGGCATTGCCTGATGAAATGACTGATTGGGCTTTATCCAACAGAGCAAAAGATTTTTTCACGAGAGAGTGGAGAGACAGGGAATATGAAACTGCAAAAATTATAAAGAATGAGTGCGGAAGCTATTTTGAAAATAACTGATATCGACAATGTTGATTTAGATCAATATTGCCTGCTTCATAGAACTGCATTTAAAGAATTACTTGACAAACAAAGCGTGAAAGCAGATTTTATAACACCTGAATTTTTTAAATGGAAATATAATACGCCAGCAGGGAAATCAAAAATAGCAATAATAGA
Source organism: Sphingobacteriales bacterium (assembly GCA_050256755.1). Classification (GTDB taxonomy): domain Bacteria; phylum Bacteroidota; class Bacteroidia; order Chitinophagales; family Chitinophagaceae; genus AWTP1-9. The sequence continues at coordinate 3,054 of JBLMVP010000479.1, forward strand.
AAAGGATGAAAGAATTGTTGCTGGTGT
>JBLMVP010000480.1:0-8842 GCA_050256755.1 Sphingobacteriales bacterium
CGCCAGGCTACACTTTTTACTGCTTTTGCCTGCAGCGCCATCTTTATTGCTTGCCTGGGTTTATTTGGTTTGTCGGCATTTGCCATCTCACAACGCATAAAAGAAATAGGGGTTAGAAAGGTATTGGGTGCCAACATAAACAGCATTGTTAGCTTATTGTCAAAAGATTTTTTAAAGCTCGTAGGTATAGCGGCTGTTTTAGCTTTCCCTGTGGCATGGTATGGCATGAATAACTGGTTAAAAGATTTTGCTTACCGTATAAATATTCAATGGTGGGTGTTTGTGCTGGCAGGTTTACTTGCAGCGTTAATTGCATTTGTTACCGTGAGCTTCCAGGCTATTAAAGCAGCAGTGGCTAACCCGGTTAAGAGTTTACGAACAGAATAAAAATATAAACCATGCTCAAGCATTATTTCAAAATAGCCATTCGCAGTATTGCCCGTCAGAAAGTTTTGTCGGGGATCAACATATCAGGTCTCTCCATTGGCATCGCTTGTTTCAGTTTATTTCTTTTGTTTTCAGTTAATGAATTCAGTTTTGACCGTTTTCACAAAGATGCAAAAAATATTTACGAGGTATATCTCTGGGGCGATGAATTCAAAGATCATAAAGCAAATGGTTCACCTTACCTGCCAATGCCGCTGGCAGCAGCGATGAAGCAGGATTTTCCTGATGTGATTGATTATGCCCGTTTCAAAACGTCATGGAACGGAAATTTTGTGCGGGTTGCAGATAATGATGTGAGGCATGTAAAGATATCCTATGCCGACCCTCATTTTTTTTCCATCTTTTCTTTCCGTCTTAAATATGGTAATGCATCTTCTGCATTGAATGATTTGTATAGTCTTGTGCTTACTCAGTCTAGAGCAAAAGAATTATTCGGAAGTGATAATGTGACAGGAAGAACTGTTCAGGTAAAGATCGATGATGATTTTATTCCCTTTACTGTGAGTGCAGTTGCTGAAGATATTCCATCTAATTCATCTATCAGTTTTGATGTGCTGGCAAATTTTATGTTTTTAGAAACTGTTTCTGAGAAAGAATCGGCAGACAACTGGCACCGTTCCGGCTTTCTTACTTACTTACAACTTAGACCCGGTAGCGGTTTGCCAAATGATGTTGAACAACTCAGGAATTTTCGCAGCAAACGTTATCCTGAAGAAGAAGAGATGCTGAAAAAAAGAGGTGTGACATGGAAGGGCAACAATTTTCCAATAAGTTATCAGATGCAGCCCATTGAAAAAGTTCATACCAATACAGCTATATCAGGTGGAGCAGTGGCGAATATCGATCCAAAAATAATCTGGATATTACTGAGCATTGCTGCTGGCGTATTACTGATAGCCTGTATTAATTTTACCACATTAGCCATTGGCCGTAGCGCTGGCCGGGCAAAGGAGATCGGTGTAAGAAAAGTTATTGGCAGTGAAAGAAAGCAACTAGTTTCCCAGTTTATCACTGAAGCTTTAGTGATGAGTTTACTTTCTGCTGTGCTTGGTGTATTGCTTATGAAGTTACTGCTCCCATGGTTCAATCAGCTTTCAGGAAGGGACTTGCATTTCTCCATGACACAATTCCCTGAATTGATCTGGATGCTGGCTGGCCTCGTAGTATTGGTTGGACTATTGGCAGGCGCTTATCCCGCTCTTGTACTTTCCGGATTCAGACCAATAGAAGTTTTAAAAAGCAAAGTTCGTGTGGGCGGAAGTAACCTGTTTACAAAATCATTAGTAACTGTGCAGTTCGCATTATCAGTAACATTAATTATCTGCACTATTATTATACTTCAGCAAAAGCATTACATGAATGCGAAGAATCCTGGTTTTAATAAAGATAATGTGTTGGTAGTGGATGCAGAAGAAACAAAAACAAAACAGATATATCCTTTATTCAAGCAGGCATTGCTACAGCGTAGTGATATTGCAGGTATTGCCAACGCAGAATTAAGCCTGGGCGCCAATATGGGATGGAGCCAAAGTGGTTTTGAATACAATGGCAAGCATAAGCAGGTATTTGAATATTTCGTTGATCATGATTATATCAAAGTACTCGGTATGCAATTAATTACCGGCAGAGACTTTGATCCAACTATTGCTTCCGATACTGTTAACTCTGTGATCATTAATGAAACGATGGTAAAAGAGTTTGACTGGACAATGCAAAGTGCTGTTGGACAAAAGCTCACCGGGTATTATGATGACCCGGCTATGGTTGGTAAGACACCCGTTGTGATCGGAGTGGTAAAAGATTTTAATTACCTGTCGTTAAAGGAAGAAATAAAACCACAAATGTTTCACCAGTTTGCAGACTATAAACCGTATAAATTTTTTGTTCGCTTAAAACCCGGTGATCCATCTGCTGCCATAACTGCTATACAAAAAACATGGAGTGGCTTGGTGCCGGCTATTCCATTTAAATATAGTTTTCTTGATGAGGATCTGGAAAGATTTTACCAGGACGAACAAAAAATAAACAGTATCACAGGATTAGCAGGGGGCATATCAATTTTTCTTGCCTGCCTGGGTTTATTTGGTTTAGCGGCATTGGCAGCCATTAATAAAACAAAAGAAATTGGAATAAGAAAAATACTCGGAGCATCAGTAAGTGGTATCGTGGCATTATTATCAAAGGATTTTTTAAAACTGATTGTGGTTGCTTTAATAATTGCAGCACCGCTTGCATGGTTTGCTATGAACAAATGGTTGCAGGATTATGCGTATCGTATTAATATAAGCTGGTGGGTATTTGTATTGGCTGGTATTGCTGCATTGGCGGTGGCTTTAATAACAATCAGCTTACAGGCAATTAAAGCAGCTTTTGCTAACCCTGTAAAAAGCTTAAGAACGGAATAAGCAAGGGTCAGAATAATTTTTTTTCTGGTGTACGGAATCAGACAATAAGTGTCCGTTTTCGTACACTTTTCGTTTTCAATTCTTCAAAACCCTTGCCAGCTAAGGATTTACAGAATGGCACGGGTGTTGAAAATAAATGGAAGTTAATGCGTAAACTTTTAGTTATATGTTTAAAAACTATCTCAAAATAGCAGTAAGGACATTATGGAGAAATAAAATTTTTTCCCTGATTAATATCAGCGGTCTGGCCATTGGTATAAGCGCTTCACTGGTAATTTACCTGATTGCGTCTTATGATTTTGGTTTTGAAAAGTTTCAGAAAGACGGTGACCGCATATACCGTGTTGTTTCCAATATGCATTTTCCCGATATGGATTTTAAAAATTCGGGTGTGCCAATTCCGTTAATTGAATCAGCTAAAAAAGAGGTAACGGGGGTTGAAGTATTTGCACCCGTTCACCTTCAAAACGGTGATATGAATGTAAGCATCCCCATTGCGGGTAACAATACTCCTGCTTCATTCAGAAAACAAACGAATATTGTTTTCGCTGATAATAATTATTTTAAAATCACTCCTTATCAATGGCTGGCTGGTTCACAACAAAATTCCTTAGAGCAGCCTTTTACTGTGGTATTAACTCAAAGCAGGGCAAAAGCGTATTTCCCTTATGGTGATGTTTCTAAAGTAGTAGGGCAAACTATAGTATACAACGATTCGATGAAAATGACTGTTACCGGTGTAGTGAAAGATATTGATGCTGTAACCGACTTTACTTTTAAGGAATTTATTTCTTTTAGCACTATACCTGCAACTTCTTTAAAAGATGGAATGGGCTGGACACAATGGGGTAGTATTAGTTCTTCCGATCAATTTTTTGTCAAGCTGAATCAAGGTATATCTGCAAAAAACACAACCAAACAAATACAGCAATTATTTGATAAAAACCAGAAGAATGCTTATTTAGAAAATACTTTTAGTCTTCAAAATTTACGGAATATTCATTTTAACCAGGACTATGATGCTTTTGACCAACGGCAGGCTCATTTACCAACTCTTTATGGTTTATTGGCAGTAGCAGTTATTCTTTTGTTGTTGGGTTGTATCAACTTTATTAATCTTACTACAGCACAGGCAGCACAAAGAGCCAAAGAAGTAGGTATTCGTAAAACAATGGGTAGTTCCCGTAAGCAATTGTTTTTTCAATTTATCAGCGAAACTTTTTTATTAACCTTAACCGCTACGGTACTTTCACTCGCAATGGCCCCATGGTTATTAAAAGTATTTGCCAATTTTATTCCCCCGGCTATAAACATGAATATGATTTACCAACCAAATGTAATAGTGTTTATTTTGTTACTGGTGATTGCAGTAAGTCTTTTGTCAGGATTTTACCCTGCTATCATATTGTCTAAATACCGGCCGGTATTGGTTTTAAAAAACCAGGCATTTGATAATTCCAGTTCAACACATAAGGCGTGGTTGAGAAAATCACTAACCATAACACAGTTTGTAATAGCACAGGCATTTATTATAGCGGCAGTGGTGGTTGGCAAACAAATTCAATTTGCTTTAAATAAAGATTTAGGGTTTAAAAAAGAAGGTATTATTACAGTAGATACACCACATGGTTCAAAGGATTCCAATAAAAGTAAAGAAGAACGAAAAGTATTGCTGCATAAACTGGAAGCAATACCCGGAATTGAAAGAGTATGCCTCGGAGGCTCGGCTCCTGCAGCTAATGGCTATTCTGTAACAACAATGAAGTATAACAATGGTGAAAAAGAAATTGAAAGCAGCGTAGAAATTAAGTATGCTGATGAAGCTTATTTTAATTTATACAAATTAAAATTGCTTGCAGGAAAATTTACAAGACCCGCTGACAGTACAACCGAGTATTTAATGAATGCCAGCTATGCACGATTTTTGGGATTTAAAAATCCTGCTGATGTGGTTGGAAAGATGATAAGCCGCGGGGATAATAAGAAAATTCCTGTGGTTGGTGTGCTGGAAGATTTTTATTCCAGGTCATTACACGAGCAAATAAAGCCGCTGGTTTATACTTCAGCCGCTTTTGGCCAATCCTCTTTTCATGTGGCATTAAAACCGGCAGTTGATGCAGGTAGTTGGAAGAATACTCTCAGCAAAATTGAAAAAGCATATAAAGAAGTTTATCCGCAGGAAGATTTCAGGTATAGTTTTATAGATGATATTATAGCCCGTTTTTATAAGAGTGAACAGGATATTTCCAATTTATTGAAATGGGCAACAGGGTTGGCAATTTTTATTAGTTGTTTGGGATTATTGGGATTGGTGATTTATACAACTAATATGCGCAATAAAGAAATGGGAGTAAGAAAAGTGCTGGGAGCTTCTGTAGCACAAATATTCGGATTGCTTAGCAGGGATTTTATCAAATTAGTAGTGATTGCATTTGCAATCGCCGCACCCATAGCATGGTGGGCTGCCGGTAAATGGCTGCAGAATTTTGCCTACCGTACTACAGTTAGTTGGTGGATATTTGCCATAACAATTCTTGGAATGGTCTTCATTGCATTAATTACTTTGAGTTTTAAAACCATAAAGACAGCATTTGAAAACCCGGTGAAGTCATTACGAACCGAATAACTAAAATCAAAATAAAAAGCCGGCATACAGGCAGGCAGGTTTAAGAACAGAATAAAATATAAGTATGATTGAGCTAAAGAAAATTTCTAAATGGGTAATGGTTGGCGGCAAACCTAATTTTATTTTAAAAGATGTACACCTTACTATAAATGAAGGAGAATTTGTTTCTATTATGGGGCCATCAGGTTCGGGTAAGTCTACTTTGCTGAATGTGATTGGGATGCTGGACGAATTTAATGAAGGTGAATATCGGTTCTTTCATGAAGAAGTGCATAAGCTAAAAGAAAAACAACGCTCTCAATTATATAAACAATACATCGGTTTTGTTTTCCAGGCCTATCATTTAATTGATGAATTAACGGTGTATGAAAATATTGAGACGCCCTTATTATACCAAGACGTAAAATCATCTGAACGTAAAGCTATGGTAGCTGATATACTGGACAGGTTTAATATAGTTGGGAAAAAAGACTTGTTTCCAACACAGTTGTCCGGGGGGCAGCAGCAATTAGTGGGTGTTGCAAGAGCTTTAATCTCCAGGCCGAGATTAATCCTGGCAGACGAACCTACAGGTAACCTTAATTCCAAACAAGGAGAAGAGATTATGAATTTGTTTACAGAATTGAATAAAGAGGGTGTGACAATCATTCAGGTTACACACTCAGAAAAAAATGCAACTTATGGCAAGCGTATTATTCATTTACTGGATGGAAGAATTGAGAAGGAAGAATGAAGAATTACAAAATAAAAAAAGACATAATGAAGAATGTATTTATTGGGTTGATGATACTATTGAATGTTGCTGCTTTTTCCCAGGGGAAAAAAATAACTTTACAGCAATGTGTGGAAACAGCATTAAATAATAACCTGCTGGTTAAGCAAAGCGAATTAGTAAAGGACAGGGATGAAGTAAACTGGAAACAAGCCAAAGCAAATATGCTTCCAAATATTTCAGGCAGCATAAATTATGGTGCCAACCAGGGAAGGAGTATTGATCCCTTTACCAACTCCTTCATCAATCAGCAATTAAATTTTTCAAACCTGAGTGCAAATGGAAGTCTGCCAATATTCAGTGGCTTGCAGGTGCAAAATCAAATCAGGCAAAATAATTTGGCTTTCCAGGCAAGTAATTTCGACTGGCAGCAGGCAAAAGATAATCTAACTCTTAATGTAATTCTGTCTTATCTGCTGGAATTAAACAATGAAGATCTGCTGGAATTATCAAAAGCCCAGTTAGAAGTAACTACGAAACAGGTTGAACGTTTGGAAACATTAAATAGAGAAGGCGCCATCGCCCCATACACTTTAACTGATTTAAAGGGCCAACTGGCATCAGATGAAGTGGCGGTAGTAAATGGTGAAAATAATGTACAGGCATCAAAATTAACATTGGCGCAGCTGATGAATGTTCCTTATGACAACAGTATGGAATTGGAAAGAATTAGTGTGGAAGAGGCTATGAGTATGTATGAAGGAATAACAGATAAAATTTATGAGGAGGCTTTGCGGAAATTAGGATTGGTAAAAGCTGCAGATTTGAGAAAACAAAGTGCTGAAAAAGGAATTAGAGTTGCAAGAGCCAATTATTATCCCACACTGTCTTTATTCGGAGGATTGGGTACTAATTATTCCAGTGCCGCTCAATTAAATTCTGTGGTAAATGAATTTTATGGGCCCACGGATTCTTATGTTACTGTAAATGGAACAAATATTCCATTGAATGTAAAACAACAAACAACAAAAAACGAACCATTTGGATTTGGGAAACAGTATAATAACAATCTTAATACTCAGTTTGGTATTACATTACAGGTTCCTATTGCAAATAATTTCAGGGCAAGAAACCAGGTGGCATTGGCAAAAATAAATTATAAAAATACAAAGTTAATTGCAGATAATACAAGGATACAATTGAGGCAGAATATTGAACAGGCACATTTTAATACAACGGCTGCATATAACAGGTATAAATCTTATTCTCAACAGGTAACGGCATTAGAAGAATCATTCCGTTCTGCTGAAATACGCTTTAATAATGGTGTGATTAACTCTGTTGAATACCTGCAGGTAAAAAATAACCTGGACAGGGCAAGAGTAAATCTTACACAAGCAAAATACGAATATGTGTTGCGGACAAAAGTGTTAGACTATTACCAGGGTAAAATGAGTTGGTAAAATTTATTTTCTTAACCCATACTAATTAATAAAGCCCCCGGAAAACCGGGGGCTTTTAGTTATTCGCTATCGGGGTGATAGCGTACAAGAAACCAACCAACATCATTTAATTTACTCACTAAGAGATTTAAATCACTCTTTTATTTCTTTTGGGCAGTCACCATTTTACTGCGCTAAAAGGATAAAACCCCTGCCGCAAAATTTGCGGCAGGGCAATTTTTAAAGCTGGCACAGTAGGCCTGCTGTTAATGAACTGCAATATGTTTGCAGTAGTCTCTTTAATTTCAGTTTTTTCAGAAAGGAATAATATCAACCGTCGTTTTCGTATTTAGCTTCAATTTTTCCGGTATAATCATTTCTTTCAGGTTGAAAGAACTGCTTATTGTTGTATCAAATTTACTTTTACTACAAGCCTGAAGTAATGGAGATTGGTCATAGCGGGGGATGAACTTCATCAGGAACAAGAGGCTATTCTCCTTCTCCCAGCCATCTGAAAGGAGAATATTTTTTTTCTGGCTGAAGATTAAATTGTTTTATGCTTTCTTCCCTGATGAAATGGATAGCTTCATCCACATCGTCGGTTACTAAAAATAGCTTAAGGTCTTCTTCTGAAATTGTTTTTCTTTCTTTCATCTTCTCAATATGTTCCAGTAAGTCTTTATGGTAATCTTTGCAAAAAATGATGATGGGGAAGTCTTTTATCTTCCTGGTTTGAATAAGCGTCATCGCTTCAAATAACTCGTCTAAAGTGCCAAAGCCACCGGGCATTACTATAAAAGCGTAGGAATATTTTACAAGCAATGTTTTTCGTACAAAGAAATAACGGATGTTTACCTGTCTGTCAAGGTAGGGATTAGGTTTTTGTTCGTGTTCTAAAACAATATTACAACCAACAGATTTACCTCCAACTTCTTTTGCTCCACGGTTAGCGGCTTCCATAATACCCGGACCGCCACCTGTCATAATAGTAAAACCAAGTTGGGCAATTTCGCCGCTAAGCTTTTGTGTGAGTTTATAATATTCGTGGTTTTCATCAAATCTTGCGGAACCAAAAACCGTAACACAGGGCCCGGAAAAATGCAGAGCACGAAAGCCCCGGATAAAATCCAGCACTGTTTTAATAGTAAATTTGAATTCCTGCCAGCGACTTTGCGGACCTGCTAGAAATTTTATTTCCGATTTGCCATTA
>JBLMVP010000481.1:0-6750 GCA_050256755.1 Sphingobacteriales bacterium
TCCTATGTTTACATTTTAATAAATTTACTTACCAGGTAAACGACAAATTTTGAAAGAACAAAGGGCGGAGTAAGATAGAAAAACTGAATAGGCAAAAAGCCTTTCTAACATGATCATCACCGCCCCTTTTCTTACCCGATGCTGAACAGTTCAACAAGCTTCAGTAAAAGCCTGCATTAGGATAGATAGCACAGTGTAAGAGTGTTCTTTCGTTTGTTTTTTCCTTGTATAAAATTACTACAATCACTTCAGTAAAATCATGTTTATGGAAGCAAAAAAATTATGCTGTGGTATTGATGTTTCTCACACTACACTTGATATTTGTTATCAAAACAATCTTGGAGAACTCTTCCACCTGCAGGTTGGTAACAACATCAAAGGTTTTGAAAAAATCCTGGAGCATACAGGCACCGGTTATCATTTTGTAATGGAAGCAACCGGAGTATACTACATCCGCCTGGCTTTTTATTTACACCAGCAGGGCTGTAAATTAAGTGTAGTGAATGCACTATCCATTAAGCGTTATATCCAAATGCATTTAGAACGTAACAAGAGTGATAAAAAAGATGCGGGGTGGATATGCCGCTATGCCATAAAGCAGTGTCCACCCTATTGGGAAATGCCCGACAGTGCTTACTTTGAAAGCAAACAGTTGTATAACACGATAAGGGAATATACAGAACAGATAAAGCGGTTCAATAACCAATTGCACAGCTTAAGGTTGCTGCCGGTTCCCAGCAAAGACACCATCAAATCGCTTGAAAAAGTAAAACAACAATTAGAAAAAGAAATTAGTGTTTTGGAAAACAAACTGGAAGCATTATTGCAGCAATGGCAACCCGAACAGCTGAAAAATGTAAGCAGTATAAAAGGGATAGGCAAAAGAGCTACAGCCATGTTGATTGTATTTACACAGGGATTTAAGTATACAAAGAACCATCGTCAATTAATAAGTTTTGCCGGGTTAAGTCCAACTGAATACAGCAGTGGCAGCAGCATACAGGGCAAACCCGGGATATATAAACGGGGTGGTAAAAATTTACGGGATGTACTCTACATGTGTGCTATGAATGCCATAAAAACCAATACAGCCTGTAAAGCACTTTACGAAAGGTTAAGAGCCAACGGAAAGACCGGTAAACAGGCATTGATTGCCGTGTGTAATAAACTTTTAAAACAAGTATTTGCTGTGGTAAAAAATAACAGCTTGTATCAACCTAATTATTGTTCAGCAAAACCGTAAAAGCGATAAAATTTATTTGTTTTTTTACACAGTTCATGTTGTGGCCGTAGTTCTGTTTTCTATTATTTGCATGCTCAAAGCATTAGTGCCAGAAATCGTTCTACATCATAAATTGCGTTATGTGCTGACGGAGAAATTGTGGGAAGTATGAGGTCAAAAGCATGGTCAGTTTGTGGTAAAATATGCATTACCGATGGAACTTTTTCTTTAACCAAACGGGTGTGTAAAAAGCGGGTGGATTTTACCGGGGCCATGATGTCGTCTTCGTCATGTATCAGTAAAGTAGGGGGACAGTCTGAATGCACATGCGTAGCAGCTGAGAAAAGAGCATAGATTTCGGGGCACTCATCAGGATGCCCGCCCAAAAGAGGAGCTAAGGTCCCCGCATTTTCAAATCCTTTGTTCATTCCAAGCCGATAATATTCCTTCCCCATTTTTTTTATTATCCATCCGGGCATTTTAGTAGGGACAGATTTTTTTGGCCTTCCCGGAGTTGAGCGGGTGGTGAGATGCTGGTTAGTATGATAATAAAGTGCGGCTAAATCGTTTGTTCCATAAAGTGAAATCACTGCGCATACGCTAATGTCTTTTCCTTCCAATTCCTTTGGTGTAAACTGCGGATTGCTGGTAGTATAGGCCGTTAAGAGCGCAAGATGTCCACCGGCAGAACCGCCACCTACAACAATCCGGTTGGGATTTACTCCGTAAGTGTCTGCATTTTCTTTCACCCAAACGATGGCTCGCTTTACATCGTTTACCATTCCCATTATATCCGTTTCAGGAGATAGCCGGTAAGCTACGTCCATAATAACATGACCTTGCGCAGCCAAATGACTAAAAAAAGGACGGGTAGCAAAATCTTTATCGAGAAAATAAAAAGCGCTTCCATGCAGATAAATAAAAGCTAAGCCTGAAGGGGTAATAGTTGAGGGTGGCTGCCATATATCGCACAAAAGCTTTCGGTCGGTACCGGGGATAGTTGCAAATGAAATATTTTGTTCCATGCGTGGATTAGGAACAGCAGGTAATCTTAATATGGTACGTGATGAAAGAAAGTATTTTTTTTGTTCGGGATGTATACGGCTTTCCCAATCCATGCCGAAAGTCTGTTCAAAACCACAGGAAGAATCGGGTGGACGGGTAACTCTGATTATGTGAATGGAAAAAATTAAAACATCACAAATACCAATCAAACTGATGAAGACTGAACCTGTCATCAATCCAACAATGGTGATCAACAAACTAATAAATGCAATCAATGGCGATAATGCAGAGACATACAGCTTTAAGAACCACAGAGCGGGTGCAGGCCAACTCAACCGAAGGAAAAGTGGAATGCTTACCAGTACAGCTAAACAACCTGAAACAGCAGCAATAATTTGAATAATTAATTTTATAATTTCCATATGGTTATTAAATTGTTTGTTTTATTTTAGTCTAATGTTGCCCGTTACCTTCCACTTTTTTCTCTTGGTTTATTATTAGTTAGCTGCAGTTAATGAGTCAGCATTCTTTTCCCTCTTCAGTAGTATAACGGCCAGCACAATGACCCAGAGCAGGAAAACGCCGATATTGATACGCTCCCAAACACCAATAAACGGTGTGGGCAGGTTTTTGGCCACACCGGGCGAGTCAATAAATGTCAATACACCGAAGACAAGAAGGATCACGAATGTTATAATAGAATAAATGCGGAATGTCTTTCCTAATGCCGTTGCAGCAAATCCTAAAGCGAGCAGATAAAAGATCTCGGTTGCTGCACCAAGAACGATGTGCATGGTATCTGAAAATGTCCCTCCGCCTGCTGCCAATACCTCACGCTGGTTCATGGGAGCAAAAGGCCAGAGGAATCCAAGGGCCCCATAAGCAAGCATAAAAACACCCGCACTACGCAGTCGGCGATTTTCCCCGGCTGATTTCCAAATGCCCCAGGCAAAAGCAAGCATCAAAAAAGTATAAGGTGTGGCCAGCACCGACCACAACATCTGTGTAGGTGCTCCAATGGCAGAAAGTTCGCTCGGGACTTGTGAAGCTGAGTTATAGCCAGGGTATTGCAACGGCACAATAATATTTACGACGATAAAAAGCACAGAAGAGAGAATTCCGCAAACGAGTGCAGCTTTCACTACCGCATTGCGCCATGCAGGAATCAATGGTACGGCTACCACGGCGCCAAGCACAACTGGTAGTCCCCACATGGCGTGCAGCCAGTGGAGTTCCTGTAGAATGGCAATCTCGATCCAGAACCAGATCAGCAATGCGCCCAGGGCGAAGCAGGCCATGAACCAATCGTTTCGTATCCTGCCCAGAACAGAGAAAAAAGCGATTGTGGTCAGGATTCCCAGTCCGAAAAGTATGATACCGGGTATAAGGAAATCATGGAAGCTGCCATGCATTATATCAACCGGCATATTCATAAACCTGCCATCTGGTGCTGCAACGAGAAGGCTGCCACCCAATAAGCAGCCTGCCGCCTCGTAACCAAGAACGCTAAGCAGAGTAATCCGCTGCCATTTTTGTTGACTAATTATCTTTTGTGACTGCAGTTCTTTTCTGGCGTATTTTATTGATGCCGTTTTCATGACTGACTTATATTTTTTTCAACAAGACTTTTTCCAAAAGCCTTGTCGAACCTGGAATTGTTGTAATCATTTTTACTTTCCCTTATTATTAATTGCTTTTTTCCCGTATGCAATAACATAATGGCCAGCACCGCTACCCATAGCATGTAACTGTAGATGGTAATGCGTTCATAAATTCCCATCCATGGTGTTGGGAGGTTTGGCGCAAGCTGGGGCTGATCCAGACCTGTCATAATTCCAAATACAACGAGTAGCAGAATTGTCACGATTGAATAGATTCGGAACCGTGTTCCGAAAGCTGCAGATCCGAACCCTACTGCAAGCAGTATGAAAAGAACACCCGCAATCGTAAGAATTCCGTGCATGGTATCGCTAAGTGTTCCCTCGATTCCACGAAGGTGGATTGGGGCAAACAGTGTTACCGCTAAGCCCAGTACTTCTTTTCCAACTATCCCGACCGCCACGAAACGCAGAGCAAGACTTCGACCAGCTGATAGCCAGACGCCTAAGCCAAATGCGTACACAAGCAGGGCATATGTGATAAAAAGAGGAACGACTAGTGTTCTTGTTGGAGCATCGATAGCGAACATCTCGCTGACGGTTTGAGATGTATAACTATAGTCCGCCCACTGCACTGCTGCGAGTATGTCGATACCGACATAAAGAATAGAAGAAAGAATGCCGCAGATGAGCAAGACCTTTCGTGCCATTTTTTCAATCTTTGGAAATTCATCACAAAGAAAAACAAGTTGCTTATGGGAAACAATGATTTATATTATCAATTAATATGATAATCAGAATACCGGTTGGTACTTTATCTAAACTGTAATGCTTTAATGCATTCAGAGTCCGTTATGACCGGACCCTGTGGGAAAAGAATATTGAAATACTGTTTAATGCTGGCCCCAATTGCACTAATGCAATATTATTGGTTCGTACTTTTTATCCGCTTAACTTTTTACGTTATATGCGTCTTTCCTTATTATATTTATTTTGTTTATTTTTTCATTTTTCACTTCAAAAATAATTACCTGCTCCATCTTTTCATCACTTCCATTTCTTCCAAAAATATATTCATGAACAATAACATTATTGTCAAAAGTGATAGTGTTTATAATCTCAGCATGAAGGTTAGGGGAAAGATTAAATAATTCAGAATACATTTTTTTGCATTCTTCTGTACCGTCAACTAATTTTTTATTATCTGAGAAATTAAAGATTTTAATGTCATCACTAAATACTGTCATCATGTTATCAATATCTCTATTATCATAAGCCTCCATTTGTTTGTCTATAATTTGTTTTATTGTCATATTATTATCTATTTATTTTTAAAAGTTTGTTGAATTTTGCTTTACCACGTACAACGTATTTAAAATATATAATTATCAATATCAATACCTGCCAAACGGCAGAATAGTTGAACAGATTAATAAATATAGCTGTGTACAGCGAAAAAGGTTATTATAGTTTGCAGACAGACGGCTGAATATTTATTTATGGTTGACGTATGCATGAACATAACAGACAATGTTAGGAACTTGGGCAAAGTGGAGTTTTATTGATGGTTTAAATTTCTTGATAAAAAATCTTTCATTAACATCCACGTAACTCTTGTTGCTTCTGCATTATAATTTTTACCTCCTAAAAAAAGTGGTTGTGCATACCCATGGTCAGCACCCGGATAAAAATACATTTCAAATGATTTCTTTTTTTCATTTGCAAAAAAGTTAAGAGCTGCCTCAACAGGCCAGTCGTCCAGGGTTCCTGTAATGGATAAAACAGGATTTTTCAGTTTACCCAGTTTTGACTTTTCAATGTTATCATAATTTCCTCCGTAAACAATTATGGTAGCTTTGAATAATTCAGGTTCCATCAATGTTGCATTCATTGCATCTACGCCACCGGCACTAAACCCAATTGCAGCAAGTTTTCTGCCCGGCTTTTTTAAATAATCAATTCCGGCTCTGAGTATATGTGCAGTTTCAGCGCTGTCTTTGCCATTCATTAATAACGCTGCTGAATCATTGGTGGTTGCAGACTTGCCTTTATATAAATCAACAGCAATAGTACGGTAACCCATTGCTCCAAGCTTTATTACAGATTCTTTTACAGCATCAGAAATACCAAAATAGTCATGAACAAAGATGATTCCTGCTTTTGCATTTTCTGGCCCTGCTGCAAAAGCCCTGGAAGAGGTGCCATCAGTTCCATTTATTGTAATAAAGTGCCCCTGTGTTTTGTTTTTGTTATTCTGAGCATAAACACTTGAAGAAAGCGTTGCTAATACAATTACATAAAAAATACTTTTTAAAATCTGATTCATTGTTTTTGTTTATTTTAAAACTGAGGTTATAATAATTTTTGCTTTTACAACTGGAGATTGACATCTAAATAATTGACTTTCGATGATTGAACTTTTAAATATAAAATAGATGTGAGTTGCATATTTGGCACTTAAAACAAGAGGTTAAAAATTTTGGCGAAAGTAAGTTTTATGACATTAAATAACTGTTAATGTTTTGATATTTCCGGAGGATGTTTAAGATACTGCAAGCTCTTAAATTATATACTTTACTCATGAATACAGGATAATTAAAGCAAGAAAGTATTTTGCTTTCGTCTTTCAGTTTCTAATATTCATTTTCCGGTTTGCATTGCTAAATTTATAACAATGCAAAAAGGAAATAATTTTTATGATTGACTTTACTAAGGTGTTTGCTAAGATTGCATACAATGTTCTCACTATGCCGAAAGATTCCCGATAGCTACCGGAAAAAATATTTTGTACAAAAAAAGAACTAAAATTATTACATAGATGTTAGCAGTTCTCCCATTGCAATTTTACAAACATCTCCTTCTACATAAATATCTCCGCTACCTGACACAACAATTTTTATTTTGCTTGGTCTTCCTAAAAAATCT
>JBLMVP010000482.1:0-6100 GCA_050256755.1 Sphingobacteriales bacterium
ATTGGATGTTGTGGAAGCAATGGTTGCACGGATTCTTTTTTGATGAACGCCATATCCTAACTGTACCAAACTTTGTTTATTCAATCGTATATATGGAATACCTCTTTTCACTGCTTCATCAACAATACATCCGGTAGAAGGTCCCAGCCTTGTTTCTTCTCTTATCTCCCGCATTTTCTGAATATCATCTGCAAGATCATAATCAATGCCATCAATTAAAGCCTGCGCAATTTTTACAGCGGCTTTTGCAGCATAGACACCTGCATCTTCTTCCATATAACTAAACACTACATAATAAATCCCTTCTTTTTCGCCATCAGGAGTACGGGTTCTGCCAAAACCAGTATCCATTCCGGCAAGGGTTTGAATTTCCAATGCAATATGTTCAATTACATGACCCATCCAGGTACCTTCATCTACCCGCTGGAAAAAGCCCCCCGGTGTGCCTACACTGCATCGGTGGCTATATAAAGACGGAAGTAATTTTTCTAATCTTTCTCTGAACCCCGGAATTTTATTGGTAGGCATATTTTCTTTTTCCTCCAGGTCAAGTTTCATCTGAATTAGCTTTGTACGCCTTACGCTCCAGTAGTTGGGGCCTTTTAAAACTTTTATTTCAAGAACCTTCATACACAATTTTGTTAGGTAGACAATTTAGGTTTTTTTAGTTAGGTAGCCAACAACAGAATCACTACTCGTCATCCCCTGCGTCGCACTTTTGTGCGTTTGTAATTCTATTCAACAAGTCCAAAAGACAGGAAGTCCGTAAGTAAAAATCTCAGTATGTAAAGCTTATTAATCGTTACTCTGACAAATTATCTTTCAGAATTACGGACTTATGGTCTTACGGACTTTCCTTATTTTTGCTTCAATCACAAAAAGCTATTAATGCAATACCCCAAAGGAAAACTCATTGCAATCGGTGGCGCAGAAGATAAAGGCACCGGTATAGAAAATGGCGATTCATTAAAAAATAACTTAAATTTTTTTGAATTGGGTATTCTTCGCCGTGTGGTAGAAGAAGCAGGTGGCACTGAAGCCCGTATAGAAGTTATTACTACTGCCTCTGCAATTCCTTATGAAGTAGGAGAAAATTACCTGAATGCCTTTGGTAAAATTGGTTGTACCAATATTGGCATAATGCATATTCGCAATCGGCAAGATACGCTGGAAAAAGATTATCTCGGTCGCATTAAAAACTGTGATGCAGTAATGTTTTCCGGGGGAAATCAATTAAGATTAAGCGTTACTGATGGGGGAACAGAATTTTTAGCCATACTTAAAAAAAGATATCAGGAAGAAGAAGGATTTGTAATTGCCGGCACCAGCGCAGGAGCAATGGCTATGAGCAAAACAATGATTTATGAAGGTAATGCTGCCCGTGCTCATTTGAAAGGTGAAGTAAAGATGACAACAGGTTTAGGGTTTATTGATGGAGTAATTATTGACAGTCATTTTGAAAAACGGGGACGGTTTGGCCGATTAGTACAAGCAGTTGCAACCAATCCGCAGGCAATCGGAATTGGCTTAGGTGAAGATACCGGTATGCTTATAACAGATGGCAATAAAATGGAAGCCATTGGAAGCGGTTTAGTAATTATTATTGATGGATTTGATATCATGCACTGTAATATTGCCGATATACCATATGGCAACCCCATCAGCATAGAAAATTTAAAAGCCCATTTCTGTGAAAAAGGAAATGGTTATCTGCTTTCTGAAAGAAAATTTTTGATAGAAGCTAAGGATGGCGTTGCTATACAGAAGCGGGTAGATGTAGAATAGTTTTTTAAACAGCTCTTACCAAATAATAATTTTTCTTGCCCTTTTGTACCAGTAAATATTTGTTATGAAGCAATAGGGAATTGTCAACTATTAGCTGCACACTTTCAACTTTCTTTCTATTAATATTTATTCCACCACCCTGTACTATTTTTCTTGCCTCACCTTTACTTGGGAGAATACTTGTCTCAGCTAAAAAACTTACCACATCAATTCCAGTGTTTATTTTTTCAGAAGGATAATCTGATTTTACCACACCTTCCATTCCTTCCAAATCTTCTATACTCAAAGTTTCAGCCGGGACGTTTTGATTGGTAAATAATTTTTCCGTTGTTTCAATGGCTTTGTTATATTCTTCTTCCCCATGAACAAATTTGGTTATCTCTTCTGCCAGTCTTTTTTGTAATATTCTTTTGGCCGCGTCAACTTTATGTTCATCAAGAACGGAATTTATTTCGGGTTGAGTTAGGAAAGTAAAAATTTTAATCCATTTTTCTGCATCTTCGTCGCTGGCATTTAACCAAAACTGATAAAATTGGTAAGGAGAAGTTTTATTTGCATCTAACCATACATTTCCTTTTTCTGTTTTTCCAAACTTACCACCATCTGCTTTAGTAATCAGCGGACAGGTAAAAGCAAATGCCTCTCCACCGGCTTTTCTTCTTATTAATTCTGTACCCGTAACAATATTTCCCCACTGGTCACTGCCACCCATTTGCAGTTTGGCATTTTTATTTTGATATAACCAGTAAAAATCATAACCCTGAACCAACTGGTAAGTAAATTCAGTAAAGCTCATACCCGTGTCACCCTCTATGCGTTTCTTTACACTCTCTTTACTCATCATGTAGTTAACCGTAATGTGTTTGCCTACATCACGAATAAAATCAAGAAATGTGAAATTTTTAAACCAGTCATAGTTATTAACCATTTCAGCATAATTTGGTTTTGAAGTATCAAAATCCAAATACTGCATCAATTGTTTTTTTACGCCTTCCTGGTTAAAACGCAGGACTTCTTCACTTAATAAATTTCTCTCTTCACTTTTGCCGCTTGGATCACCTACCATACCGGTTGCTCCACCAACAAGGGCAATGGGCTTATGCCCAGCTTTTTGTAAATGAACCAATAAAAGAATGGGCACAAGGCTGCCAATATGAAGGCTGTCAGCAGTAGGGTCGAAGCCGATATAAGCTGTTGTCATCTCTTTAAGGAGTTGTTCTTCTGTTCCCGGCATGATGTCCTGTATCATACCCCGCCATCTTAATTCTTCTACCAAGTTCATTTTCAGTAAAAAATTTCCGCAAAAGTAGGGAAAATGCTTTGTGTATCAGTACAATAAAAGAGGCGGCTAAGCGTTTTTCTCGGTTTAAGACCAGAACCAACAACTATTGCTTTAGGTATTGATGCAGAGTAACTTTGAAAGGAAAGCAGCATAGCCTGTGAAATCTGAATCTTATTAATTGCTTATCTTGAAAATGGCTTTAATGAAAAAGTACAACCTCCCGGTTACCGTCCTTATGTTATTTGCCTTCACTACAGTGACTGCGCAATTTCGCAAGTATTCCAATGAATTTTTAAATATAGGTGCAGGTGCCCGTGCTTTGGGCATGGGGGGTGCGCAAGTAGCAACTGTGAATGATGCTACTTCCGGTTACTGGAACCCTGCTGGTTTAATTAATGTGAAAGATAATCCTGTTATTACTGCCATGCATGCCGAATATTTTGCAGGTATTGGTAAATATGATTATGCAGCCTTAGCCATACCATCTTCCAATAAAAAAAGAACCATTGGTGTTTCCTTTTTACGGTTTGCAGTAGATGATATAATGAACACATTGTACCTGGTAGAGCCAGATGGATCTATCAATTATAATAATATCAAATCTTTTTCTTCCGCAGATTATGCATTCCTGCTTTCTTATGCACAGCAATTAAAAGAAACCGAAAAGAAAAGTATAAGTTTTGGATTTAATGCAAAAGTGATACATCGGAAAGTGGGCAGCTTTGCAACTGCCTGGGGATTTGGGTTGGATGCGGGACTGCAAATTAAAACCAAAAAAGCAAAATTTGGAATTGTGGCCAGAGATATTACAACAACTTTTAATGCATGGTCGTTTACGTTTAGTGAAAAGGATAAAGAAAAATTATATTTAACTAATAATGATATTCCCGTTAAATCAACAGAACTCACTGCGCCGCGATTGATTATTGGGGGTGCTTATGATTTTAAATTGAATAAATCACTCAACCTTACAGCTGAAGCAAATTTTGATATAACATTTGATGGCAAAAGAAATACCCTGGTAAGTTTTGATCCTGTAAGTTTTGATCCGAAACTGGGATTTGAGCTTTCTGTTAAAAACGTATTTTTTCTCCGTACTGGTATCTATAATTTCCAAAAAGCATTAAAAGACGGTGATACGTTGAACATTAAGAAAGTTTGGATTTACCAACCCAGTATTGGCGCCGGGTTTAAATTAGGAGATGTAAAAATTGATTATGCCTATAATAACCTGGCTAATCAATCTAATCCATTATATACCCATGTTTTTTCTTTGACGCTCAATTTGCAGAATAAGAAAAAGAAAACTAATTAACGCATTCTAACTTTTATGAAAAAGATTACATTATCCGCCTTATTAATTTTTTTAATGCTTGCGTCGTTTGCGCAATCATACAACAACGAGTGGATTGATTACTCTAAAACTTATTATAAATTTAAAGTAGCTGCTAACGGGCTATACAGGATTAACCAATCAACATTAGCTGCTGCGGGTTTGGCGAATGCTAATGCGGAGGATTATGAATTATGGAGAAATGGCGAAATAGTTCCTGTTTATACTTCTGTTGCTTCCGGGCCATTGCCAGCCAACGGATTTATTGAGTTCTATGGACTCCGTAATGATGGCAAACCTGATAAAGTTTTATACAGAAAGCAGGAATATCAGTTAAATGATAAGTATAGTTTAGAAACGGATACAGCAACTTATTTTCTAACAGTTCATCCAGGTACTGTTAACAGTCATTACATTTTAGATAATAATGATATTGTTTCAAATTCGAGACCTGCAGAACCTTATTTTATGTATACTTTAGGTAACTATTTTAATGCCAGGATTAATGCGGGGAATGCTGCTGTAATAGGTACCGATTTTGTTTATTCTTCTTCCTATGACAAAGGTGAAGGATTTGCTAATAGTGACTATTTCCCTTCAAACACTTATAATATTTCTAATTCTAATTTAAATGTAGAACCCACGGGGCCTGATGCCAATTTTAATTATGCCGCATTTGGTAATAGCAGCAGTTCAAGAACAATGCGGGTTAGTTTAAATGGAACTCCTATTTTAGCCCAGCCAATAAATTATTTTGAAAGTGTAAAAGGAACTGTCAATAATATTCCCGTTTCACTTATCAGCAGTAACACTGCAACCTATTCAACAGTCAATGATGCCAGTACAGTAAATGACAGGATTGCAGTTTTTTATTATGAACTGGTGTACCCAAGGAAATTTGTTTTCGATGGTTCGGGTATTTTCCCTTTTGATTTACCAGCCAAACCTGATACATCTTTTTTGCAGATTAGCAACTTTGGTCATGGCAATGTACCGCCGGTTCTTTATGATATTACTAACCAAAGAGTAATTATTGGTGATATTTCAGATCCATCATTCGTTAAAATAGTTTTGCCTCCATCGGGAGTGGATAGAAAGATGGTTTTATTAAGCAGGGAGCCGGGTAATATCCGTACTGTTAATGAATTAACTGCTAGAAATTTTATTGATTTTTCCAATCCATCTAATCAGGGTGATTACGTTATTATTAGCAACCCGGTTTTATATAATGACGGAAGCGGCAATAATTATGTTGATCAATACCGTCTTTACAGATCGTCTCCAGCAGGAGGAGGTTATATTGCCCAGGTATATAATATACCCGAACTGGTAGATCAGTTTGCATTCGGAATTAAAAATCACCCATCTTCCATTAAGAATTTTCTTCGCTTTGCCCGTAATGTATTTGCACAAAAGCCTAAGTCATGTTTTATAATAGGAAAGGGTGTCACTTATCCCGAATTAAGAAGGTTTGAGAATTTAGCCGTTACTTCAAAAATCAATCTTGTACCAACATTTGGATGGCCTGCAAGCGATAATTTGCTTGCTTCGGAAACATCCGCTAATCCAACACCCGCCACCCCAATAGGAAGGTTGAGTGTTGTATACCCAAACGAAATTAGAAATTACCTTGATAAGGTTAAAGAGTATGAGAATAATTTAAATACAAATTCATGCACTATCGCAGATAAAGCATGGAT
>JBLMVP010000483.1:0-5235 GCA_050256755.1 Sphingobacteriales bacterium
ATGGGTTCCATTAGTTAATGTTATGGCTCCAAAAGCACAGTTAACTGATACAGAAAAAGCTAATGTATTGGCTTATGTTCAAAATGGAGCTAAACCATAATTGGTAATGAATCTAAAAAGATACATATCCTCCTGCTTTAAAGAGGAGGATTTTTTATGCGGCAGCTTTTTTTATTTGATTCCATTCTTTAATTCTTCTGTTCATCACATAAAACCATACTGGAGGAATGAGTGATAATAACATCATGCCGGGATAACCTGTAGGCATTTGCGGAGCATCATTATGGTGGCGAAGTATCTGGTATTTGCGGCTGGCTAAATAATGATGATCACTGTGACGGCTTAATTCAAAAAGCATTAATCTTCCTAATGTGTGGTCGCTGTTCCAGCTATGTTCAGGCATAGCTCTTTCATATTTTCCTTCGCTGGTTTGTTTTCGTTGAAGACCGTAATGTTCTATATAATTTACTGTCTCGAGTAAAAGAAAACCAATTGTTGCAGCAATAATAAAATATAAAGTAATCATCCAGCCAAACAGGAACCATATCAAACCAGTAAAAATAATTTCTATTATATGATACTGCAGCATTTCATTTTTCCAGTGAATAACAGGTAACCCTTTTTTCTTTTGCTCCCCGTTGGCAATATGCCAGGCAGAGAAATAAGAAAAAATCACCGTACGTAAATAGAATAAATAAATTGACTCGTTAAATCGTCCGCTACCTGGGTCTTCAGGCGTGGCTACTCTTTTGTGATGACCCTTATTGTGTTCAGTAAAAAAATGCATGTATAAAGAAGTCAATAAAAGAGCTTTGGCCAATACCCGCTCAAATGGTTTTGTGCGATGACCTAATTCATGTGCTACATTAATTCCAAATACTCCACAAAGCAAACCCATTGAAGTAATCCTTCCGGTAATTTCATACCATTGTAACGTTTCGTCTTTCATGGATTGTAAAAAATAAAATAAAGCGAGATACTGGAAAACAACAATAATATATAACCAGCTGTCATAAAGCGGGTCATTCTTTATCATTTCTTCCTCAGTTTTGGAAAGATTTTTAGGATTGGGTTTTATCAATAATTCAACCAGGGGAATGAAAGCCCAGGCGTACAACAAAGGCAAGGCCACCCACCAGCCTTTATAGGTAAAGGCAAAATAAGCCATTACAAAAACAATTAAAGGAGATGCATATTTAAAAGCACGAACCTTCATTAAGATTTCATTTTTCCAAATTTAACATTTAAAGGTTAAGAAGATTATGACGGATATACAATTTTCAATTAAACTTTTGAGTTATAATAAAGTCTTAACCCGGTAAATCTATAGTGCATGTCGGTTATTAACCAGGTAAAAAATCAACATCTGTTGTGGAGGGCCGGTTTTGGTCCAAATATTTCAGATATTTCTCAAACTTTTAATGCATCCCCCAATAATTACTACCAGGCACTGGCAAAAGCTTCTGCTAAAGAACCATCGTTTATTAAAGTTGCTGATAATATAATGGATGGTTTAGTGAAGGGCATACAGGAGGCAGGCCGGATGCAAGATCTTTCCAAAGAAGATAAGAAGGAACTAAGACAAAAATCCAGGGAAGAAATACGAAATCTCAATTTGGAATGGATTGATGAAATGGTGAACAGTGAACAGCAATTAAGGGAAAAAATGTCATTGTTCTGGCATGGGCATTTTGCCTGCAGAAATTTGAATATTGTTTTTCAGCAGGAGTTATTGCATATCATCCGAAAAAATGCATTAGGTAATTTTGGAGATTTACTGAAAGAAGTTTCTAAAAGCGCAGCGATGCTTGCCTTCCTTAATAATCAGCAAAATAAAAAAGAACATCCCAATGAAAATTTTGCCCGCGAGGTGATGGAACTGTTTACAATGGGCAGGGGAAATTATACAGAGGATGATATTAAAGAAGCTGCAAGAGCTTTTACAGGATGGGGTTTCAAACTGAATGGAGAATTTGTGTTTCGCCCGTTTCAGCATGATAACGGCCGAAAAACAGTGTTGGGCAAGTCGGGAAATTTTGATGGTGATGATGTGCTGGATATGTTACTGGAACAAAAACAAACAGCCAGGTATTTAACCCTAAAAATCTATAAGTTTTTTGTAAACGAAAACATTGTTGATGAAAAAAGAGTTGATTTTTTAGCCGAACGATTTTATCAGAGTAATTATGATATTAAAGGTTTACTAAAAGATATTTTCACCAGCGATTGGTTTTACGATAATAAAAATATTGGAGCTAAAATAAAATCGCCTATAGAATTATTGGCTGGTATCCGCCGCATGCTGCCGGTAAGTTTTGAAAATCCAGAAGCACAGTTGTTATTGCAAAGAGTACTTGGACAAATTCTTTTTTATCCGCCCAATGTGGCGGGATGGCCCGGAGGAAAAAGCTGGATTGATAGTTCCACACTAATGTTCCGTTTGCGTATTCCTCAATTATTAGCTAATGCCGATGAATTTTCAGTAAAGCCAAAAGATATGCCCGATGATATGCTGGAAAATTATAACGCAATGAAACAGGATAAGATGAAAGTGCTGGGTAAGCGAATGCAGACACAAATTGTAAATGCCACTATTGACTGGAGTGGAGTCATTAAACAATTCTCTGATATAAGCAGGGAAAATATGTTAGGTGAGATAGCACTAACACTGTTGCAATCCGCATCATCAGCTATTAATAAAAATGTTTTGGAAAAATATATTGACGCAAGCACTAAGGAAAATTATATCAAATCGGCCGTTGTTCAACTTATGTGTACACCTGAATACCAGTTATGTTAAAACAGTAATTAGCTGTTAGCTATAGGCTAATAGCTTCTAACTAAAAGCTAAGAAAATGGTTATTAAACGAAGAGAATTTTTACAGGTAGGTTCATTAGCTACTGCTGCCCTGATGGTGCCTAAGTTTTTAAAAGCTTTTGAAGGAAGGTCGCCTGTGCCAATTGGTAATAAAGTAGTAGTGATTATTCAATTTAGCGGAGGTAATGACGGATTGAATACCATTATTCCGGTAAGAAATGATATTTATTACAAAGAAAGGCCAAGGTTAGGCATTGAAAAATCAAAAGCATTATCACTTACTGATGAAGCTGGTTTGCATCCTGCCCTGTTTGGGTTAAAAGAATTATATGATGATGGAAGTTTGGCTGTTTTAAATAATGTTGGATATCCTAATCCGGACCGTTCACATTTTCGCAGTATGGATATTTGGCAAACAGGTTCTGCTTCTACTGAATACTTGACAACAGGCTGGATTGGGAGATATCTGGATGCTCAATGCAAAGGTTGTGATAAACCAACACAGGCATTAGAAATAGATGATGTATTAAGCCTGGCATTAAAAGGACAGGAGGTAAAGGGGCTGGCTTTAAAAGATCCAAGGCGTTTATACAATACCAGCCATGAAAATTTTTATAAAGATTTAAATGCTTCTTTTAAAGTGCAACATGGAGAACAGCCGGTGGATTATCTCTATAAAACTATGGCAGAAACATTATCCAGTGCCGATTACATTTTTCAGCAAAGCAAGCAACATCCATCTTCACAGGAATATCCAAATACCGAACTGGGTAAAAATTTAAAAACAATCGCTTCGCTTATCTTCTCTGAAATAAATACCAAAGTATATTATGTATCGCTGGGCAGTTTTGATACGCACTTCAACCAGCAAATACAGCAGCAAAATTTATTTACTCAGTTAAGCGGTGCCGTGAAGGCATTTACAAAAGATTTAAAAACCAATAACCGGTTTAATGATGTATTGTTATTTACATTCTCAGAGTTTGGAAGGAGAGTATCACAAAATGCCAGTGGTGGAACAGACCATGGTACTGCCAATAACATGTTTTTAATTAGCGGTGCATTAAAGCAAAAAGGACTAATTAATCCCCTGCCTGATTTAACAGATTTGGATGAAGGTGACCTGAAATATAATATCGACTTCAAAAATGTATATGCAACTGTTTTAAACAAATGGCTGGGCGCAAATGATAATGCTATTCTGGGTAAATCCTATAATCATCTTTCATTTATTTAATATTGCACTATCACTTTAAAGTGAAATGAAATTAACTTAGTTTGGTTATTTTTGGCTTTCATAAAGACGAGCTAAAACGCTGAACAAACATGTACGTTTCTTATTTCTTCCGTAAAAGAAGAAAAAATGCTTATAGTATTGAACATATTTTTGAAGGACTTTCTGCACAAATAAAAATAGAAGGTAAAATTGGAGTTCGCAACATTGAAGTTTCCAGTATCAGGGATTTATTTACTAATATTTTCGAGGCGAGGGCAGCACAAAGTGAAGTAAATCATATCACAGGTGATATTTATTATATAATGCTGGGGCTAAATAAAAAAAGTACAGTACTCACTATTCACGACTGTGTATTCCGGACACAGTTTTCTAAATGGAGCCTCAAGTACTGGATTATTAACTGGCTTTGGTATCAATTACCTGTACGGCGTAGTAATGTTATAACAACCATCAGTGAAAAAACAAAAAAAGAGGTTGTTGAGCTTACCGGGATCAATGCTGATAAAATACATATCATACCAAATTTTTACGACCCAAGGTTTCAGTTTGTTCCTAAAGAATTTAAAAACAATTGCCCACGCATTTTACAAATTGGGACTAAGGAAAATAAAAACTTGCCCCGTATTATTGAGGCTTTAAAAGGAATTAATTGTCTACTGGATATTGTTGGCCCAATTGATGATGAGGTTCAACACATGCTTAAAGTCAATAATATCCAATATATCTCCAGTAATAATATTTCTTTTGATGAATTAAAAAATAAATACGAACAGGCGGATATAGTATTGTTTATCTCCACTTATGAAGGGTTTGGTATGCCAATAATTGAAGCCAATGTGGTGGGCAGACCCTTAATAACCAGCAACCTTTCACCTATGAACGAAATAGCTGCCGAAGCCGCCATGAAGGTGAACCCTTATGATGTACTGGAGATAAAGCTGGCTGTTATGCAGTTAATAGCTGATGCCAAATTAAGAGAACAATTAATAAGAAATGGTTTAATGAATGCTGAACGGTACAACATAAATACTATTGCCAATAAATACAGTTAACTTTATGAAAGTATGGTGAGGGGATATGATTAAAAAAGACTGCCCGGCTAACCGGGCAGTCTTTAAAATAGTTTCCAGAGGTATAGCGTAATCAGGTTTTGTATTGATGATTACAGGAATTATCTGAG
>JBLMVP010000484.1:0-4091 GCA_050256755.1 Sphingobacteriales bacterium
ACAATATCAATAAATTTACGTTGGGTGAATACAGCACACTGAAGCTTCCTGTTAATAAAGGATTTATTTCTTTGCGGGTAGTAAAAATAAAATTCCATTTGGTGGGCATAATATTTTCTGCAGATAAATTAAGGTTTACTTTGTTCCAGTCACTAACTATTTCATTTAACCCACGATTATTCAAAAGAAAACCTGCGTTTACGTACCATCCTTTTTTAAATACATAATCCACCTCCATTGTCATATTTAAGTGGTCGGAGGAATCTTTGGTTTTAAAGAAGTACTGTATTTCTCCTTTAAATCCTGCATCTTTAATATTTCCCGCCCATCCTGCGCCAAGAGTTATATGATCTTTATACCACCCGGTAATTAGTTGCATATCATAATTCCACCTGTTTAAGAAATAACGTATAGCACTTACTGTACTTTTGTTTTTGTCACCATGGCTGAAAGCTATTTCTGTATTGAAGAAATCATTAAACAGGTATTGAAATTTTGTCCCGTCACTTCCCGGTCTTTCTTCATAATCAAAATCAAGGAAATTATAAGCATTGAAAATATCGTTGGGATTCCATGTGGTAGTTATTCCCCAGTTTATTCTTTGCCGTCCCACTCTCAGGTTCCAGTTTTCTTTCCGGTAATCAAAATACAATCGCTCAATATTGGTATGTAGTACCAGCCCATTTTTTTCCAGCCATATTTTAGAAAGATTTATTTTTTCATTATTGTTACGCAAAAGAGTGGCAAAGCCAGGTGTGGCTTTTACTTCTTCTCCCCAAAAGAAACGGTTTCTGAATTCGGCTGCCACAGTAATTTTATCTATTGGTTTCCATTTTGCATTGATGCGGTTATGAATAAGATTCCCGGATATATTTTCTTTGAAATCTTTGCTAAAGGAAATTGATTCGAGGCTTTTTATATAACCTGTAATAGTCAATTTTTTAATTTTTTCTGTAGAATCCTGGGCAGAAATTATTGAGCTCAGTAAAATCAATAATATGGGAATAAGCTTTTTCAAGATGAATTGCTTATTGTTTCGTGAGGAATATTTGTTTCTACTCTTGCTGTATCAGAAAATATTCTTCCATCTACTAATGTTACTACTCTTCTGGCTCTTTCTATTACCCGCTGATCGTGGGTGGAGAAAATAAAAGTCATGTTTTCTTCTTTGTTGAGTAAGGCCATAATGTCGAGTAAATTGGAAGCAGATTTTGAATCAAGGTTAGCTGTGGGTTCGTCTGCCAAAATAAATTGGGGTTTAGATGCCAGTGCTCTTGCAACTGCTACTCTTTGTTGCTGGCCGCCGGATAATTGAGAAGGGCGACTGTTTAATTTATCTTCCAGCCCAATTTGTCTGAATAAGGCTTGAATTCTTTTTTCTCTTTCTTTTTTAACGGTTCCCTGCAATTGCATAATGAATTCTGCATTTTCTTTAGCGGTGAGTACCGGAATTAAATTGAATGACTGAAATACAAATCCAATATTCTTCAGCCTGAAATCAATCAGTTCGTTTGAACTCATGGAAGTTATTTCTACACCATTAATCTCTATTTTTCCTTCATCTGGTTTATCTAAGCCCCCAATTAAATTCAGCAAGGTAGTTTTACCAGAACCTGATGGACCAACCAATGCAGTAAATTCTCCCTTTTCCAAATGCAGGTGTACATTATTGACAGCATACACAGGAATATTTTCCTTGTTGTAAATCTTACTGACATTATGGGCGTCAATTACAGTGTTCATACATTTCAATTTATTTTCTCAATGCATCCACAGGTTGTAAGCGTAATGCTTTAATGGCCGGAAACAAACAGGACAATAATGCGGTACCAATAACAATAATCATCACAGCAAGGATTCTGTCTGTTGGAAATTCAGGATAAATAGTTGTACTGAATCCGAAACTACCCATCATTTCTTTTCCCATGCCTGACCAATCCAGGCCATGTTTATTATAATAGTTTACCAGTAACCAGGAAGCAAGCAAACCAACGGGTGTGCCGGCAATCGTTAAAAAAATTGTCTCGAGTAATACCAGTGTAAACATTCTTAGTTTGTTTAATCCTAATGCAGTCATCATACCTATTTCCCTTGTTCTTTCCAATATAGCCATCAGCATAGTGTTGATAATGCCAAATGCCAGTGCAAAAAGAATGATGATAATAATGATGTAAGAATAGGTATCTACTGTATTAACCATTAATTCCGTCTCGGGTGAAATATCTCTCCACGATTCAACCTGGCAGGAAGGAAATTGTTTTTGTAATTGTTGCTTTATCGTTTCTGTTTCTTCATCCTTGTTTAGCAGTATAACAATTTCATGATAATTATTTCCAATGGTAAGTAATTCATTTAATTCATTCTGTCGTATATATACATTTCGTTCATCCAGGGGCGTATTATCAGAACGGTAGATAGCAGCTACTCTGAAAGCTCCTGATACCATATTAGCAGCAGAATCAATAAAGGTGAGAACGAGTTTATTGCCCAATTTTAATTTCATTTTATCAGCCAGTTTTTTTCCAATAAGCACTTCATTTTTCTTTTGCTTATTGAACTCATTGCCCTCAATAATTTTTTTATTTAATCGGGAAGCATCGTTTTCTATCTCAGGTATTATTCCATTTATCTGAATGCCGGCACTGCCAGTGGTTGTTGACAACATTCCCTGCGTAATGCTCCGGGTTGCTATTGTTTTTATCTGTGGTATTTTGTTTAATTGGCTGATAATATTATTTCCATCTTTTAAAATAAAGAATGGTTCATAATCTTTTTTAAAGTTGCTGTCGTGGATTTGTATATGCCCTGCTTCAGCATCAATTACTGTTCTTACTCTTCCCCGGAGCATTCCCTTATATAATGCTAATACCATCAGTCCTGCAAACAGTCCTATTGCCACCGACAGTATGATCACCAGACTGCGCATTTTATTCCGCCATATATTCCGCCAGGCCATTATAAAAATCATACGCTCAATTTTATCTTCTCATGGCGTTCACAGGATTTAAACGAATAGTTTTATAAACAGGATATAGAGACAGCAATAAGCCAATGATTAACACAATTATTCCCTGCGATATAAAATGTGTTGAGCTTATTGATGTTGGAAATATTGCTTCAAAGCCAAATCTTTCATACACTTTAGCAGCTTCTCCTTTCATTTTTAGCGGATGTTTATTCAGGTAAAATACAATTGGTATACTTGAAATGATACCTAATAAACATCCTGCCAAAACAGTGAGTACTGATTCTGTCAGCAGCATGCCGGCCAATTTTATTTTCTTCATACCAATAGCTACCAGCATACCCATTTCAAATTTTCTTTCTACCATCATCATTAGTAGCGTACCAAAAATACCAAAGCATATCAGCAGGTATAAAATGCCCTGCACTATCTGCATATTAGCAGAGTCTGATTGTATATGTTGTTTGATGTCGGGCATCATTTGTTCCCATGTCATTACCTCATAATTACTGCCGATCCCTTTTTGAACGTCATTGCTGACTGAAGAAAGGATGCTCACATTTTTTATAGACAGCACATACGTAGTAATCATCCCGGCAGCACTATAAAAATCCTGAGCCAATACTAATGGCATAAACAACGCTTTATCATTTAATTC
Organism: Sphingobacteriales bacterium; assembly: GCA_050256755.1. Taxonomy (GTDB): domain Bacteria; phylum Bacteroidota; class Bacteroidia; order Chitinophagales; family Chitinophagaceae; genus AWTP1-9. The sequence continues at coordinate 3,624 of JBLMVP010000484.1, forward strand.
GGGTGAACCAAATTTTAAAATTCCTTTGATGGGGTATTTGCCTGCAGCTGTAGCACCGTGATAACCCTGCCCAATTAATACAATGGTATCATTAAGGTTAAGCTTTAATCTCTTTACTAAACCTTCAGACATCAGGACAGCATTATCGGTATTACTAAAATAATCGCCCTGGATAATTTTTGTTTTAATGGAAGTAATTACATTCTCTTTTTCAGGGTCAACACCAACTACAAGACATCCTTTAGTTATACCTTCAGAAGATGCAAGGGCAAAGGATTCCAGTCTTGGCGCAATGGCTGTAATTCTATTGTCGGATGTGATTTTTGATTCTATGGTATCAGATATAGCAAAACTATTATCAAGTATTTGTTCATCCCAGTAGCCCTCCTTATGCACCTGTATATAGCCGGAATAAAAACTTACCATGTTTTTTATGAGGTTGTCAAATATTCCGGTTTTTAAACTGCT
>JBLMVP010000485.1:0-5169 GCA_050256755.1 Sphingobacteriales bacterium
CATTCCCGTTGGCATAACGAAAATCAATCGTGTAAGTTCCTGCTTCCTTAATATTGACAGGTATATTGATTACACGATTTTCAGCTGTACTAATTTCAACAAATCCTTCACCTGTAAATCCTTTATATGGATAAGCAGCTTTAGCAGCATACTTCTCTGCATGATAAATTGTTGCTGCTTTATCAGCAAATATTGTTACGGGTTCGCTGGCAAATGATTCCACTCCTTTTTCATCCACTGCGATTACATTGAACTCCCCAAAAGAGTTATTAGAAACTGATAATTTGTTTTGCCCGGTTTGTGTAAGCAGCTTACCATTTTTAAAAATCCTGTACGATTTTGCTCCTGCAATCGCCGTCCATATTAAAGCATTACCATCATAAGCAACATCAGGAGCAGGCAAAGTAAAATAATTGTCTACTTTATTAATCTTACTTTCTTCTGCAGGATTATTAGTTAAAACAATCCTGACAATATGTTTTCCTTTTGATGTGGCAGGAATAAAATGGGTTGCATTTTCTTTTCCGTCTACCGAAAAAGATTTGATCACATTACCATAGCCTTCCATTTCAATATTCAGAACAGCATTACGGTATTTAAAATTAGCCAGGCTTCTTTTTCCTTCCAGTGATTTGGGGACATATGGTTCAAAAGATAATCCATCTGCGTTAAACTTAATGCCAAACAACACTTTATGAACGAGGCTGATGTTACCAGACAAACTCCATAACATATTACTGGAGTTGATAACTGTGCCAGCGAAGTCACCATTACCGGCTACAAAATTTTCTTTGTTGGTTAAAAACAAAGCAGCAGGGCGATAGATATCAAAAATACTTTCAGTAACCGCTTTTTCATTACCGGCTTTAGCAGCAGCCCATAACCAGTATGTTTGCACAAAGGGCCACACCGCATTGTTATGATACGGCGGAATATTTGGTATTTGAGGATAAATACAGGAGATACCATAAGCTGTTACGGGTACAGAAGCAATAATCTGTTTAGCTTTCTTTTCATCAGCTATACCAAACACAACACACAAAGCTTCGCCCAATGCTTCTGAACGGGGAGAGGTGATTTTAAAATTTCTTCCATATAAAAATTGTCCGTAATAACCTTTACCAGGCAACCATAAATAGTTATTGATGCCATCTTTTATTTTCCTGGCAGCGGCTGCATGTTTTACAGCAACCCGATTTTGATTTAAAAGTTTTGCCATTTCACTCAGCACCACATTGGCCTGGTAATGCACAGCATTGGTACCCAAACATTCACTTTCATAAATATCTGCCGGCTGCATCCATTTGGGATAAGTTTCTTCCCGCCAGTCCAGGAAAGAAGATTCACCTTTTACCATTCCTGTTTCACTATCGTATGCATTATGCATATCATCTTCGATAGAATTTTTGATAATGGTATACGCTAACTGCAACCAGTCTTTATCACCTGTTGCTTTGTACACTTCCCATGCAGCCACTGCCCAAATCATTCTGTCGGTAGATGCGGGATAAGCGCCACCTGTTCCTGTATCCTGTATAATTCTTTTTTTCTTATTCACTTTTCGCAGCAAACTTTTTTTAGCTACTTCGGGTTGAAGATGTGCCATAGATAAAATGATGCTGTAACTAATATCTCTCGTCCAAACTCCTGCCCACTCTTTACCGGTTCTGAACGTACTGTCGGGCTCCACTGCTTTTATCATTTCTTCCAGCGACATATTGTACAAGGCATCTGAAATGAGGTAAGGAGATTGATATTGCGGAAAAGCAGCAGCATCTTTTGACATTTTCCATTCTGCATCCGTTTGTTTCTGATCAGATTGCTTATTCAGTATCAAAGTAGTTTCATAAATACCATCACCATCTTCATCAGTTAATTTTAATTCCCGGCGATTAACGAGGTTATCAAAATCCCACATCATGGGTGCTGTGCCACCGGCCACATATACGCCTTTAAAATCTTCTTTATAAATTTTATCTCCTTTGAAAGTGGTATAAAATCCTTTTTCAGTAAACTGCTGTAATACCTCCCGCATATCCAGCCGCACCGTTAATGAAGTATTGGGTGAAAGATATTCGCCGGATGAATTGGCTTGTTTGAGTTGTGTGCCAAATTTAATAACAGGTGTAATTGATTTACCATCTACCACTTTTACAGTGAAATGATGATCCTGACCCGGAAGCATTTCATTATCTTTTCCGTTGATGGCAAATTTGAAGCTGATATCTGCCGGCTGAAATAAATTTGCCGGGCTTTGATAATTGCTGATAAGATGCACCGGCGAAAAAACCTTTGCTTCGTTTTTATCCTGTACTACCATATCATTATAGATACTGAAATCTCTGGATTGGTATAAAGCTTTCTGGGCTTTTGTTTGCATAATCAAAAAACATACGGTAAAAGAAATGAATAACTTTTTCATATTGAGATTTATATAGTCTTACTTTTAAAAGCAGGAAAGTAAAGTTAAGCGATATGAGGATGCGATTAAAAAACAGAAAGAAATGACAACACAAAAATGCAGGTGTCAAAGAATCAGCTTCCGGCTAATGAATTAAATCCTAAAAAAGTAATTACCGAATTTTTAGAAGGAGAAGAAAAATTATTATGCTATTTGGAGAGAGCTCAAAAATTAAATATAGGTAAACTGAGGATGTCTATTTCTATTTCAAAATTTATCAAACTGAAACCTGGGATACCTTTCGTTTTTTTAATTGCCCACCAGCAACGGCATATGCTGCAGGCATTGAAGGCTTATAAGGTGGTGAAAAAAGAATCAGCGGTAAAGGTCTAATAATCCATCGGGCAATTCTACATATACCTGTTTTTTCTTCTTGTCTATTTTTTGCAGAGTGGCTTCATGAACGGGAATCAGCGCTTCTTTATTATTAAGCATTATTCTGCATAGTATCTGCATGGGTTGCTCAATTACTTCCAGCACTTCACCCAAATCTATTCCTTCATTGATGATATGAAATCCAAGCAGGGAAATAGGAGATGATTTAGCAGCATACTTTTTAAAATCATCTTCTGTCAGCCAAACTTCTTTTTGTGTGAGTTTATGAGCCGTTTCCCTGGTATTAGTTCCTTCGAGTTTTAAATAAACTTCTTCTTCGTTTTTAATAATTGTGTTTTCGATAAAATAAGGAAGAAAGGAATCTTTTTTTTCTTCGAGAAAAATTGTTTCTAATCCTTTTAAAGAAGTTTTTTTACCAAGGCTATGCCTGAGTACCAGTTTACCTTCTACGCCAAATGTGGCTACTAATTTTCCTATCTTAAAATACTGGGTCATTATATAAATTTTCTTTTAGCAAAACTTCATTGATGCCATTTGCAGGAATGATGAAGTGATCGCAACACAAGGAACGATGCCATGAAAAATATATCACTGGTATTAAAAAGCCCTCCCGCTATTAATGGAAAGGCTTTAGGAATGCGGTTTAAGAATATGTTTATTCTTCTGTTTTTGCTTCGCCTTCGTTGCTTTCAACTTTCTTTACCACCGGTTCAGTCCTGCGTACAATTCTTGCACGTTTGTGTTCTGTTGAACGGCGGGTAACACTTGAATCATGTTCCTGGCTCCATTTCATAAACTTGTCCATAGCCGTAGCTTCATCGAACAAGCCTAATTTAACACCACGTAATAAATGCTTCAGGTAAAGCACTCCTTTGAAAGATAAAATCCTTCTAACGGTATCAGTAGGTTGTGCACCTTTCTGTAACCAATCCAATGCTTTCTGGCGGTCGATGTTAACCGAAGCCGGAACAGTTAATGGGTTGTACGTACCGATTTTTTGAATAAATTTACCATCTCTTGGAGCACGGGCATCAGCCACTACAATGAAGTAAAATGGGCGTTTCTTTGAGCCGTGACGCTGCAATCTTAATTTAACTGGCATCTTAAATAAAAATTTAAATGCGTGAAAAAATAGGGTTTATAAGGGTGGCAAAGATAAGTACCTGTGCCTAAATAACAAATCAAAAATAATAAATTTTATACTAACAACTCATCGTCTCCCCAAACCGGGCATTTTCCCTCCCATAGGCATCTTATTCATCATTTTCATCATATCCCGCATTTGTTCAAACTGCTTCATAAACTGGTTTACTTCGCCGATGTCTTTTCCGCTTCCTTTGGCAATACGGCTGCGGCGTTTTTGGTCAATGGAATCGGGGTTGGCTCTTTCAAACGGGGTCATGGAATTGATAATGGCTTCCACTCCTTTAAAGGAATCATCGCTGATATCCACATCCTTAATGGCTTTGCCCATGCCCGGGATCATTCCCATGAGGTCTTTAAGGTTACCCATTTTCTTAATTTGTTCCAGCTGGGTTTTAAAATCTGAAAAGTCGAATTGATTTTTCCGGATTTTTTTCTCCAGTTTCCTGGCTTCTTCCTCATTAAATTGTTCCTGGGCTTTTTCAACTAATGATGTTATATCGCCCATACCAAGGATACGCTGTGCCATCCTTTCGGGATAAAACACGTCCAGCGTTTCCATCTTTTCGCCACTGCTAACAAATTTGATAGGTTTTTGTACCGTGTATTTGATAGATAAGGCGGCACCCCCTCTTGTATCACCATCCAATTTGGTTAGCACAACACCGGAGAAATCCAGTTTATCATTAAATGCCCTGGCTGTATTCACTGCATCCTGGCCCGTCATGGAATCAACAACGAAAAGTATTTCATTGGGAGAAACGGCTGATTTAATATTGGCCACTTCCGTCATCATTACTTCATCAATTGCCAAACGACCGGCCGTATCGATAATGACTACATTTTTATTTTTTGATTTTGCTTCTTTGATGGCATTTTGCACAATGGCAATTGCATCTTTATTTTCAGGTTCACTATATACCTCAACATTAATCTGACCACCAAGTACATTTAACTGGTCAATCGCAGCCGGACGATAAATATCTGCCGCAACCAGCAAAGGAGATTTTCCTTTTTTTGTTTTAAGATAATTAGCCAGTTTAACGCTAAAAGTTGTTTTACCTGAACCCTGTAAACCCGCAATCAAAATCACAGCTGGGTTACCTTTCAGGTCAAGTTCACTTTCGCTGCCGCCCATTAATTCAGCCAGTTCATCCTTTACAATTTTCACCATCAACTGTCCCGGTGAAATAGCATTGATTACTTTTTCGCCAACAGCTTTATCTTTT
>JBLMVP010000486.1:0-13277 GCA_050256755.1 Sphingobacteriales bacterium
AAAAATGCCGCACCGTGCTTGTGATGTATGTATTTGTGAACAACATTCCGTAACGGTAAGTGCAGGAATGGCAACACAGGGATTAAAAGTATTCTGCAATATTTATTCTTCTTTTATGCAAAGAGCATACGACCAGGTGGTGCATGATGTAGCCATACAAAAATTACCGGTGATATTTTGCTTAGATCGTGCAGGATTAGTAGGTGATGATGGGCCTACCCATCATGGTGCATACGATATTCCATACATGCGTTGTATACCCAATATGATTGTGAGTGCCCCAATGAATGAAAGTGAGTTAAGGAATTTAATGTACACCGCACAACTGGAATCCAATCAGTTTCCTTTTGTGATTCGTTATCCGAGAGGTGAAGGTGTAATGCCGGAATGGAAAACAGAAATGAAGGAAGTAAAAATCGGTACCGGAAGAAAATTGAAAGATGGCGATGATATTGCGATTCTTTCCTTTGGGCATCCGGGAAATTTTGCAGCATCAGCAATACGTGAATTAAAGAATGACGGATTAAACCCGGCGCATTATGATATGCGTTTTGCAAAACCAATAGATGAAGTATTACTTCATGAAGTATTTACAAGATTTGATAAAATCATTACAGTAGAAGACGGAACTATTGTAGGTGGATTTGGAAGTGCCGTTGCTGAATTTATGATTTCCAATAAATACAAAGCTGAAATAAAAATGCTGGGTATTCCTGATCATATTGTTGAGCACGGTACACCTAAGGAACTTCACCGTGAATGTGGTTATGATGCGCAGGCGATTGCAGATACTATCAGGGAAATGATGAAAGATAAAATAACAGTTCAACAATTTGGATAAGTAAAACCCTGAAAATAAATAAGCCCCGCCTGCAAGCGGGGCTTTTGCGTTATGATCCGGAACCAGATTGCCTTTACTCTCTAACGATTCCGGTTTCATTAACCCACACTATCCAACCATCTTTATCTTTTTTAAGACTAATCCTATAAAAGCCTGGAACATTTTCCAGCAATATTTTTTGTGCTTCTACAAATTCAGCATCAGGGTATTTTTCCTTGATTGCTTTCTGCACAACCCCGGGAAGCTGATCAAGGCTGTAATTGGTTTTAGTACGTATCCATTTGCCATCAGGTGTAAATTCAGCTACCTGCTTGTATCCATCTTTATCAAACTGGGCAATAAAATTACCTCCTGCTGATTTAGCCCAGCTGGCAGAGGTTTCAGAAAACTTTTGGTTAAAACTTAGTAGAACAGGGTCGGTAGGTGTAATGATAATCGGCTTAGCAACGGCCTTGCTTGGGTGTTTTTTTTGTGCAACGGCTACTATACTGATTAAAAAAAATCCAATCAGCCACACTTTGTTTTTCATTTAGTTACAAGTTTAAGTATCAATTATAGGTTAATAAAATAGTCGCAGGAATTATGCCAAAGCCCAAAATTGTGGAAAAGTCAAAAGGCAATTTCTTTGTTTGATATCCAAAGAATATCAATCATAGCCTTCTTTCAAATTGTATATTCCGTACCTTTGCCCACCTTAAAAATCAGACAGGACAGGAGATTATGAGCAATAAATACAGGGAGTTTTCACAACTTAATCTACCATCTTTTGAGCAGGAAATTCTGGGCAAATGGTCTGCACATGAAACGTTTGAAAAAAGCGTAAGCCTGAGAGAAGGGGCTAAACCATTTGTTTTTTACGAAGGTCCGCCGAGCGCCAATGGTATGCCCGGCATTCATCACGTTATTTCCCGTTCACTTAAAGATTTGGTTTGCCGTTACAAAACCATGAAAGGTTTCCAGGTAAAACGCAAAGGTGGTTGGGACACCCATGGACTACCGATTGAATTGGGTGTAGAAAAAGAATTAGGCATTACTAAAGAAGATATTGGTAAGAAAATTTCAGTTGAAGAATACAACCAAAAATGCCGTGAAGCGGTATTGAGGTATAAAGATAAATGGGATGAGTTAACTATGAAAATGGGGTATTGGGTGGATTTGAATGACCCCTATATCACTTTCGATAATAAATACATCGAAACTCTCTGGTGGATTTTAAGTGAATTGTATAAAAAAGGATTGTTGTACGAAAGTGTAAGCATTCAACCCTATTCACCTGCAGCAGGAACTGGTCTGAGCTCTCATGAATTGAATCAGCCCGGTACTTATAAAGATGTAAAAGATACCAGTTGCGTGGCAATGTTCCGGGCTATACAGGATGCTAAAAGTAAATTTTTGCACGATGCTGTAGATGGTGCAGAAGTTTTCTTTCTTGCATGGACCACTACACCATGGACGCTACCTTCTAATCTTGGTTTAACAGTTGGTGCTAATATTGATTATGTATTGGTACAAACTTTTAATCCATATACTCATCTTCCAATAAATGTTGTTTTAGCAAAAGCATTGATTGGAAAATATTTTAAACCAGAAGGAGAAAATGGAGATTTTGAGAATTATTCATCAGAAATAAAAACTCTTCCCTGGAAAATTATTACCGAATTCAAAGGTTCGCAAATAGAGCAATGCCGTTATGAGCAATTACTTCCTTATGATGCCAACAAAGAAACGGGTGGAGATTCTTTTCGTGTAATCATTGGTGATTTTGTAACCACAGAAGATGGTACCGGTATTGTTCATACTGCTCCTGCATTTGGTGCAGACGACTTTAGAGTTGGTAAAAAATATGGTATAGGTATTTTAACAATGGTTGACAGGCAGGGAAAATTTGTAGATGGCCTGGGCGAGTTCAGCAACCGCTATGTAAAGAATTATAAAGACGACCCGAATTATGTGGATGTGAATGTGGATATAGCAGTTAAATTGAAAAAAGAAAACCGTGCTTTCAAAATTGAAAAATATGAACATAGCTATCCGCATTGCTGGCGTACAGATAAACCAGTTTTATATTACCCACTAGATGCATGGTTTATAAAAACTACAGCTATAAAAGACAGGATGGTTGAGTTGAACAAAACCATTAACTGGAAACCCAAATCAACCGGTGAAGGAAGGTTTGGTAACTGGCTGGAGAATATGGTTGACTGGAACCTGAGCCGCAGCCGTTTCTGGGGAACGCCGCTTCCCATCTGGAGAACAGAAGATGGAGAAGAAGAAATATGTGTCGGTTCAATTGAACAATTGAATGAAGGAATAAGAAACGCCAGTAAAGTTTTAGGTGGTGATGTAAATAAAACTTACCTGCACGAAGGTATTTTGGATTTACATAAACCATATGTAGATGAAATTATTTTGGTGAGCAAGTCTGGTAATCCAATGAAACGTGTCCCGGATTTGATTGATGTATGGTTTGACAGCGGTGCAATGCCTTACGCCCAATGGCATTTCCCATTTGAAAATAAAGAGACATTTAAGAATTCTTTCCCTGCAGATTTTATTGCGGAAGGTGTAGACCAAACAAGAGGATGGTTCTACACACTACATGCCATCGCTTCACTATTATTCGACTCAGTTGCTTACAAAACTTGTGTATCTAATGGCTTAGTGCTGGATAAGAACGGCAACAAAATGAGTAAGCGTTTGGGTAATGTGGTTGACCCGTTCAAAACCATCGAAACATTTGGCGCTGACGCCACCCGTTGGTATCTTATCACCAATGCATCTCCATGGGAAAACATGAAGTTTGATTTGGATGGTATCAAAGAAGTGCAGCGAAAGTTCTTCGGTACATTATATAATACTTACCAATTCTTCGCTTTATATGCTAACGTGGATGATTTTTCTTTCAAAGAAAAATATATTCCGTTAAATGAACGTCCTGAGATTGACCGATGGATTCTTTCCTCCCTAAATACCTTAATAAAAAAGGTAAATGAATATATGGATGATTACGAACCTACGCAGGCTGGTCGTGCTATTGAAGATTTTGTGGATTCGCATTTGAGTAACTGGTATGTTCGCTTATGTCGTCGTCGTTTTTGGAAAGGGGAGTATGAGCATGATAAAATTTGTGCTTATCAAACTTTATATGAATGCCTGGAAACGATTGTAAAATTGATAGCTCCAATTTCGCCGTTCTTCTCTGATGTTGTTTTCAATAATCTTAATAATGTAACCAGACTGAATAAATCAGAATCAGTTCATCATGTTAATTTTCCCGTTGCTAATGAAGCAACAATTGATAAGGCACTGGAAGAAAGGATGCAGATGGCACAGGATGCCAGTTCATTGATTTTATCTTTGAGAAAGAAGGTGAATATAAAAGTTCGCCAGCCTTTACAAAAAGTTTTAATTCCTGCCTTAAGCCCCGAAATGAAAAGCCAGGTTAAAAAAGTAGAAGATTTGATAAAAAGTGAGGTTAACGTAAAAGAGATTGAATATCTCACTGCCGATAACAGTTTCATAAAAAAGAAAATTAAGCCCAACTTCGTGGCATTGGGTAAAAAACTAGGACCTAAAATGAAGGCCGTATCAGCAGTTCTTGCCGATTTTAACCAGGAACAAATAGCTGTGTTGGAAAAAGAAGGTCATATTTCTTTGCTGATTGATAATGAACCCTTAATATTACAAATAGACGAAGTAGAGATAACCAGTGAGGATATTCCGGGCTGGATGGTGGCCAACAAAGGTGTTTTAACTGTGGCCTTAGATGTTACCATCACCCCCGAACTGGAGAATGAAGGCAATGCAAGGGAACTGGTTAACCGTATTCAGAAAATCCGCAAAGACAATGGTTATGAACTAACGGACAGGATTGTTGTGAAATTAACAGAGGAAGACAGGCTAAAGGACTCCGTTACCCAATTTAATAACTATATTTGCGCCGAAATTTTGGCAGATAGTCTTGAATTGGTGCCTGAAATTGCTGATGGCACCGAAATTGAGGTCAATGATATTTCATTAAAAATATATGTAACAAAAAAAGGAGTGTAAGCATGGCAACTAAGAAAAAAGCGGCAAAACCTGCCCCAAAAAAAGCCAGCAAACCCGTTAAAAAAGCGGCTCCGGCTAAAAAACCGATTGCTAAACCAGCCAAAAAAGTAGTGGCTAAGGCTAAACCTGCAGCTAAAAAACCAGTTGCAAAAGCTAAACCTGCCCCGGCTAAAAAGGCTGTGGCTAAACCAGCTCCTAAAGTGGCCCCAAAGCCAGCACTTAAACCTGCGCCTAAAGTAGTTACGCCTGTAAAGAAAATAGAAATCCATAAACCAGTGGCCGTAAAAGTGGAAACACCCCGAACGCCTGCTAAAAAAATGACATTGGAAGAAATGAAAAAAGAAGCAAGAAAAGCAGTAAAGGCAGCGGAAGAAAACATTAAGAATGTAAAAACCTCTGTGAAAACAGCAGTAAAATACAATCCTGAATTTACAAAGTCTGTACTTGATGCACAGGCTGCACAAAAAGAGGAATCCGGTCCAACACAACGTTATAGCGATCCTGAGTTAGCTGAATTTAAAGATTTGATTCAACGTAAGCTGGATGCCGCAAAAAAAGAACTGGCTTACTTGCAGGGATTAATTACCCGTAAAGATGAAATGGGTGGAGATGAGGCTGAAAACCGTTACATGACCATGGAAGACGGAAGCATCAGTATGGAAAGAGAGCAGCTGGCACAAATGGCCAGCCGCCAGATTACTTATATCGATCATCTGGAAAAAGCGATGATGCGTATCGAAAATAAAACTTATGGTATCTGCCGTGTTACCGGTAAGTTGATTGATAAAGCCCGTTTACGTGCGGTACCGCATGCTACTCTAAGCATTGAAGCTAAGATGGGAATGGTGAAATAATTTTTACAGAAAAAATCAAATAGAAGCGCAGTGATAAACTGCGCTTTTTTATTTGAATTGGTTAATGGAGTCTGATTATTTTTTATTTTGTAAATACCATTCGTTATACTTTTTTACTATCATATCAATTTTTAATTCATCTGGGTTAGAGAGTTCTTGTATTATGACAGGGCAGTCGGCCAGATAAGCTTTTAAGGGCTTGCGTTTTTTTACCCTCAGCTCCCAATTGTCTTCAATTTTTAAAATTTCCGATTCCTGCTTTTTTATATAAATATTTGTCATTGGGGCAGGCTTTACTATTCCTGAAGAAGATTGATAAGTGCCAATATAATAATCATGATATAATCGAACAGGTCCGTCAATAATTAAACATAAAAAAAAGAGCTGCTTTTTATACAAATTTTCAGAAAAATATCTTAGCCAATTCCCGTCACCTTCTTTATAGGCAAATTCTTTTAAATCCTCGGGTTTATACTCATTAAATTTTTCTTCATTGTCTGATTGAAAATTTACTCTAAAACGGAGTAACTCATATACATTTTTCTTTAATATTCCATGTTGGATTTTTATTTTCCCTTCTATTGTATCGCCATTAAGTTTTATTATGTATGCTTTTAATTGTTCCCGGGAATATGCAGAATTAATAAACACCGATAACAATATCAAAAATGCCATTCTCAGATAAACATTCACAATAAAGGTTTTAAAGATATTGTTTGCTTTACTCCTATTTCACTTCTTGCATATCAACTAACCTTTTATAGAAACCTTCTTTAGCAACCAGTTCATCATGTGTTCCTCTCTCCACAATTTCTCCTTTTTGCAAAACAATAATTTCATCAGCATGGCGAACAGTACTTAACCGGTGTGCAATTACAATGGATGTTCTGTCTTTCATTAAATGATTGATAGCATCCTGTACCAATCGTTCACTTTCTGTATCAAGGGAGGAAGTAGCTTCATCCAAAATTAAGATGGGAGGATTTTTTAATACGGCCCTTGCAATGGTTAATCGTTGTCTTTCACCACCACTTAACTTACTTCCACGGTCGCCAATATTGGTATCAAAACCATTTTCTTTTTGAATAATGAAATGGTAAGCATTGGCAATTTTTGCTGCATTTTCTATTTCTTCTTTGCTGGCATTAGGTTTTCCTAAAACAATATTATTGGCAATGGTATCATTAAACAAAATAGGTTCCTGTGTAACAATACCCATCAGGTTACGCAAATCTTTTAAAGAATAATCTTTAATATTGATTCCATCAATCAATAATTCGCCGCTGCTAACATCATGAAAGCGGGGAATTAAATCAACCAGGGTAGATTTTCCTGCACCACTTGAACCAACCAATGCTACTGTTCTGCCTTTCCCTATTTTTAAATTAATATTCCTTAATATAGAAATATCCTCATAATTAAAACCAACATTTTTGAGTTCAATAGAATCGTTAAAGGAGTCAGGCTTTATTCCACCAGGATTATCATCAACAGTAACAGGTGCTTTTAATATTTCTTCAATTCTTACAATAGCCGCACTTCCCTTTTGCATGTTGTAAAAAGAAGTAGAGAGTGTTTTTGCCGGATTTATAATATTATAAAACAAACCTAAGTACGCAATGAAAGTTCCTCCACTCAAACTTCCGCCTGCATGATTAAGTATGAGCGAACCTCCATACAACAACACAAAACAAAACACCAAAATTCCCATTGTTTCACTTAAAGGTGAAGCAAGATCACGCCTGTATCCAATGAGATTTTTATTATGTAATAATTTATGGTTGATATCAACAAAACGTCCACCCAGTAATTTTTCGGCGGTAAATGCTTTAATAACCCTTAGCCCCCCAAGCGTTTCATCTAAGATGGACACTGATTCTCCGGATAATTCTGCGGTTATTTTACTGTGCTTTTTTAAACTCCGGCTTATTCTTCCTATTACAAGACCCATCAATGGTAACAGGAGTAAAAGAAAAAGAGTGAGCTGAGTACTTAAATAAAAAAGATAAGCGATGTTAAAAATTATCTGCAGGGGATCCCTAATCCATCCTTCCAGTGTTCCCACTACAGAAGTTTCTATTTCACCAATATCATTGGTCATACGGCTCATTAAATCGCCTTTACGCTGTTCCGTAAAATAACCAATTGGCAGCTTTAAAATCTTGGCATATACCTCATCTCTTAACTTAGTAACCACCGTATTTTTAAGCGGATTAAGAATATAATAAGCGAAGTATAAAAAGAGGTTCTTTAGTAAAATGGATGTAAGGATAAAAGCACATATCATCAGCAACAGGGAAAACTTATCATTATTAAACCCGGCGGCCAAGTTGGCCATAAATTGTGAAAGCCATTTTAAAGAATCTCCCGATTGTTTAAAGAGATCCAATGCATTGGATTGCCCCAAAAAAATTAAATTAAAAAAGGGCATCAGCAGGCTTATGGAAAAAATAGAAAATAATGTGGAGAGTAATATAAACAGGAAATACAATGCTATTTTTCCTTTGTATTGTTTCAGGTATCCAAAAACCCGGGAATATTTCTTCATTTTACCAAATCTCGCTTAAAAGCAGCAAAAGTAACTAATTTTACCCCGACAAAGCAGTTAATATAATGGAAGAAGGAAAACGTCAAAAACAAATAGCCGGTGTTATTAATGAAGAGATGAATACTATCTTTCAGCGTATGAGTTTAAGTATGCTGGAAGGTGGAATGGTATCTATATCATCAGTAAAAGTTACCCCAGATTTGCTGGAAGCAAGGATATACTTAAGCCTTTTCCAGGTTAAGGATAAAAAAGCAGTTATGCAAAAAATTGAAGCAAAAGCCTGGGAGATTAAGAAAGAACTGGCTGCCCGCATTAAACACCAGGTTCGCAGAATCCCTGAATTAAAATATTATACAGATGATACGCTGGACCATGTATTTAAAATGGAAGAAATTTTCAAAAAGATGCATGACGATAAAAAAGATACCGAATAATTTATCCCTGTAAATTTTTACTGATTGTATAAAACTTTTGCACTCCGTTATTTTAAAGCAAAAAAAACAACCAACGCCATTAATATTATTTCATGGGTGAGTGTAGTTGCTATTGCCGTTGGTGCGGCAGCTTTGGTTTTGGTACTGAGTGTGTTTAATGGATTTGAAAGTTTGGTAAAATCGCTTTATTCGTCTTTTTATGCAGATATTAAAATTTCTCCTGCGGCAGGGAAAACTCTTTTCATTTCACCTGACCAGGTAAATGCCATTGCTACCAATAACAGTATTGCAGCCTTTACAAAAGTGGTAGAAGAAAAAGCGGCTGTTATCAATGGAGATTACCAGACAATTGTGAGCATGAAGGGGGTTGATGAAAATTATGGTAAAGTAACGGGAGTACCCGGCAAAATTGTTAGAGGAAAATTTGATTTAGGTACTGATGAAAATCCATATGCCATTCTTGGTTCAGGTGTTGAAGGTTTGCTGGGTGTCAACTCTGCTGCCAGCATTTATCAACTCACTGTTTATCTTCCAAAAAAAGCTGTACAGTCAAATGACCCGATAGCTTCTTTACCACAGGGAAATGTATTACCGGTTGGGACTTTTGCCATACAGCAGGATTTTGACAATAAATATATCATCACCAACCTTCAGTTTATGAAACGTCAAATGGGTTGGCAGGAAAATGAATTCAGTGGTATTGAAATAAAATTAAAAGATGGCGTTTCTCCTCAGAATGTAAAAGAGGTTTTAAAAAAAATATTCAACACCTCTTTTAAAGTTGAAGACAGGTATGAACAGAATAAAACTTTATATACTGTAATGCGGGTTGAAAAGTGGGTGATATTTGGGATTCTCTCCTTAATATTAATTGTGGCAGCTTTTAATATGATTGGAGCATTAACTATGCTGGTACTGGAAAAGAAAAAAGATGTGCAGGTATTACAGGCTATGGGGGCTGATCGTTCTTTTATCCGTAAAGTTTTTTTAAGTGAGGGTGTATTACTGGCAACTGTTGGAGCCTTTAGCGGAATGTTACTGGCCGTAATACTTTGTTTGCTCCAGCAACAATTTAAATTTATTCCACTGCAGGGTAATTCTTTTGTTATAGATTATTATCCTGTAAAAATTTTACCAACCGATTTATTAATTATCGCAAGCACTATTTTTTTGGTAGCCATAATAGCTTCATGGTTTCCTGCAACCAAAGCCGCCAATCAACCGTTTGAATTAAAAGTTTAAACAAACAAAAAAAACCGCTCTCGCAGTCTTTTACTAAATCAGTTATCTATTTTAGTAATCACCCAAAGTTTCTGGTAATTGTGCTAATGCTTTTTGCAATTGCTCATCGTTGGGAGCAATACCATGCCATTCATGGCTGCCCTCCATAAAATCAACCCCCTTGCCCATTTCTGTTTTCATCAAAATAACAATTGGCTTACCTTTTCCAACAAATGTTTTGGCTTTTTCCAAAGCCGTCACCACCTCATCAACATCATTCCCTTTATCCAGGTGCAATACCTGCCATCCAAATGCAGTAAACTTGGCATCCAGATCTCCGAGATTCATCACTTTAGAAGTTGGCCCGTCAATTTGTTGCCCGTTCCAGTCAACAGTAGAAATTAAATTATCTACTTTATGATGAGCCGCAGCCATCGCAGCTTCCCATATTTGCCCTTCCTCCAATTCACCATCTCCATGTAAAGAGTAAACAATATTTTTTTCGCCGTTTAATTTTTTTGCTAAGGCTGCTCCAATCGCTACACTCATCCCCTGTCCCAGAGAACCAGAGGCAATTCTTACTCCGGGTAAATGCTCATGAGTGGCCGGGTGACCCTGCAAACGGGTATTGAGCTTCCTAAATGTACTTAATTCCTGTACAGGAAAATAACCACTGCGGGCAAGTGTTGAGTAAAACACCGGAGAAATATGTCCGTTAGAGAGAAAAAAAACATCTTCATTCTTTGCATCCATGTCAAACCTCGGATTATGATCCATTACTTTAAAATAAAGTGCGGTAAAATAATCAGTACACCCAAGTGAGCCGCCCGGGTGTCCGCTTTGCACCCCATGTACCATGCGAACTATGTCTCTGCGAATTTGTGATGCGATATCTTTTAATTCAGCCATTTTTAAAAAATTGGGGCGAAACTAAAGGTTTTTTCTTTCTGGCAGAGTAAACTTTTTCAACAAGTTTGGGGTCTATGTGGATGAAATGCGGGCTTTCCCCGTAGAAATACGTTTAATTTTACTATTATTTGTCATAAGTTCGCATTGCAGTATTTGAGGAAAAAACACCAGTGTAAATTTTTAGTAAAAAACAACTGCATGGATCACATCTTAATTGGCCTTTCAATTGCTTTTATAGTAACTTTTTATGCTATACCTGTTATCATTCGTGTAGCAGATATTAAAAAGCTATATGATGAACCAGATGAAAGAAAAATTCATACTTCTCCTATCCCTTCCCTGGGTGGACTGGGAATATATGCAGGTTTTTTACTGGCAATATTGATTGCTGTGCCAGAGCAGAGTTCCGAACTTCAATATTACATAGCCGCTTCATTTGTCATTTTTTTTCTTGGATTAAAAGATGATATACTTGTTTTATCTCCCCTGAAAAAATTTCTTGGACAATTACTGGCAGCTTTTATTATAATTTACAAAGGCGGTATCCAGATTACCAGCATGCATGGTTTTTTGGGAGTTAATCAGTTACCCGAATTTTTTAGTCTTGTATTATCTTATTTTACAGTTATCGTTGTAATCAACTCCTTTAACCTGATTGACGGTGTAGATGGCCTGGCCGGCTCACTGGGTCTTTTTACCTCAGCTGCTTTTGGATTATATTTTTTAACCAATAATCAGATAGCTTTAGCTGTAATTGGGTTTGGTTTATCCGGATCATTAGCCGCTTTTCTCATTTTCAATTATTCCCCAGCAAAAATATTTATGGGTGATACAGGAGCTATGCTCATCGGACTTATTAATGCAATATTGGTGATTAAATTCATCAATACATCAGGGGATCCGGTTATTCCCAACCCTTTAACTTCGGGCCCTGCAATTGGTTTTGCCATTTTAATGGTTCCTTTATTTGATACATTACGTGTTTTTGGAATTCGCATACTTTACAGGCGTTCTCCATTTAGCCCCGACAGAAACCACATCCATCATTTATTACTCGACAGGGGCTTATCGCATAAAATGGTAACCTTTACAATTGTATCAGCAAATATTCTTTTTGCTGCCGTTGCCTATACTTTTAGAAATGTAGGGAGCACCTGGCTGATTTTGGGATTAGTTAGTACTGGTTTTTCTATAATTTCCATTCTTTTTTATACTAGACCAAAGACAAAATTATTTGCCGCTACTGATATCCTGGCAGAAAAGGAACAGAAAAAAACAAAAGTTATTCCTTTTGGATCTGCCAAAGCTGCTGCCAACGACTAATAAGTCTTTTCATTATTTATCCTTTTGATTAATTAGCTTTGCACCGCTAAAAATCATTTCTATGTCAGCAGATATTTTATCTATTTTGAATGAGACAAAGGATCACATGCAAAAAGCAATTATGCACCTGGAAGTTGAGCTCATAAAAATCAGGGCGGGCAGAGCTAACCCTCAAATGCTCGATGGATTAGTGGTAGATTATTATGGTTCACCAACTCCAATAAGCCAGGTTGGAAATATTACTGCATTAGATGCCCGAACTATTGTAATACAACCATGGGAAAAAAACATGCTGCAGCCAATTGAGCGTTCTATTATTGCGGCTAATATTGGTGTTACTCCACAAAACGACGGGGTACAAATTCGATTATTTCTTCCCCCGCTTACTGAAGAAAGAAGAAAAGAGCTGGTTAAAAAAGTAAATGGGGAAGGTGAACATTCAAAAGTTGCCATTCGTAGTATTCGTCGTGATTCAATAGAAAAGATAAAAAAACTTCAGAAAGAGGGATTGAGTGAAGATGCTGCCAAAGATGCGGAAAAAGATATACAGGAGGTTACCGACAAACATATAGCCCTTATTGAAAAGCATCTTGAGGCTAAAGACAAAGAAATTATGTCTGTTTAAAAATATTTAGTTTTCATTTTTAATCCGATTGCTGTGGTAACTGGGTTTTTTATTGTCTGTTAGCAATATACACTCCAATCAAAATAATTCCAAGACACCCTATTTGTATAAGTGTTATCTCTTCGCCTGCAATTAAGCCCCATCCTATTGCTACAAATGGAATTCCATAAGTAACCAGCGAAGAAAATAATCCACTTGTTCTTTTAACTAATACGTAAAAGATGATGGAGGCGAATGCGGTTCCAAAAACACCTAATATGCAGGAAAAAGTTGTTGATAATAAATAGTCGGGCTGCAATAATGACAATTTGAAATAATGGGTAAAATATAAGACCAATAACGATGCAGGTATTAAAGCAGAAAAACCAATAGCCGCTATCTGAAAGGAACCCACTTCTTTCAAATATCGTTGCACCGTATTAACATTAATACCGTATAACATAGTAGCAAGTAAAACAAAAAATGCATAGCC
>JBLMVP010000487.1:0-6947 GCA_050256755.1 Sphingobacteriales bacterium
AAATAAGAATAATGGGCAAAATCAAAGCCATAAAACAATGTCCACACTGTTAAGGCAATACCCAAATACCAAAACCATATTTTTTTTGCTGTTGTAGATGCAAATGGATTCAACACCCGCATTTGTAATATCAGCATCAACATAAAACTAATTCCAAAACCAGTTAAAATTTTAGAACCAACTTTCAGCAGATCATTAAAATTAGCTCCAATTAGCAACAGCGCTGAAATAGGAATGAAACATATCAAAAAAGTGTAAGTCTTTCTCACTAAAGAAAATTCAGAGAATTTCTTTTTAAATTCAATACTTCCCAGTATAAGCAGGGGTAATAATATAATTGCTGCGATACGGGCATCAAAACGTAACCCCATCCACAAGGCATCTGTATTGGATAGTAATGAAAGATGCTGCGGGTTGAAGTAATAAAAAAATACTACCCGTAACAGACTCATTAATAACACGAGCATTACAAATAAGTACAAAACCCATTTTATGATGCGGGGAAATTTTATCATATAAATCAATAAAAGTGCTGCAAAAATACCGTTTTCTGTTACTGTGGCGGATAATGTTATTTTTGCATGGCTGAATTAACAGCCACATAACAAACAATGTCACTTCCTGAACAGTTAAAACACTGGGATCACCAGTTATTTCATTATATCAACGGGCAATGGAACAATTCCTATTTTGATTCAGTTTTGCCTTTTCTAAGAGAATCAAATTTCTGGCTGCCCTTTTACCTGTTCCTCCTGTTGCTGGTAACATTTAACTATGGCAAACAAAGCATTTGGTGGGTTTTGATGATACTATTAACAGCTACGGTATCGGATTTAATCAGCAGTTCTTTTTTAAAAGAAACTTTTTTCCGTTTGCGTCCCTGCCAGAACCCGGAAATAAATGTATATATCAGGGTACTGGTAAATTATTGCCCCCAAAGTTCATCTTTCCCTTCATCACATGCAGTGAATCATTTTGCCGCTGCCACTTTTATTTATCAAACATTAAAATTCAGCAGCAAATGGTGGAAATTGGTGTTTGTATGGGCTTTCGCAATTGCTTATGCACAGGTATATGTAGGTGTTCACTACCCTATTGATGTATTTGGTGGTTCATTAATCGGGGCTTTTATAGGTTGGGTAAGTAGTTATATTTTTAATTCACGAATCGGGTTGCAACCGCTAACAAAGCAGGCATAACATGACAGCAATTTTTATATTATTGGGATTGATATTTTTAAATGGCTTATTTGTAATGAGTGAGATAGCTCTTGTCTCCGCCCGCAAGGCAAGGCTGGAAAGCATGGCCAACAAAGGTG
Source organism: Sphingobacteriales bacterium (assembly GCA_050256755.1). Lineage (GTDB taxonomy): Bacteria > Bacteroidota > Bacteroidia > Chitinophagales > Chitinophagaceae > AWTP1-9. Next base: position 1,319 of record JBLMVP010000487.1, read on the forward strand.
ATGCTGCTGCACGAACCGCATTAGAATTAAGTGAGAGTCCTGAATTGTTTTTATCCGCTGCACAAATTGGCATTACACTTATTGCGATATTAACGGGTGTCTATTCGGCTGAAAAATTCAATGTTTATGTTCAGCCCTTAATTGAAAAGATAGCTATTTTAAAATCTTATGCCCAAACTATTTCAACAGTATTGATTGTAATGGTGGTTACTTTTCTCTCTATCATTTTTGGTGAATTATTACCTAAACGATTTGGTTTATTAAGAGCTGAAAAAATTGCCATCCTTGTAGCTACACCAATGAAGCTGTTTGCCAAAGCTACCTATCCTATAGTGTGGCTACTTAACAGTGTTACCAATTTAGTTTTCAGAATATTTAATGTACACCCATCAACAGATAATACAGTTACAGAAGAAGAAATCAAAGCGATGATTACGGAAGGAACAGAAGGCGGCACTATTGAAGCGGAGGAAAAAGAAATTATTGAAAGAGTTTTTCATTTGGGCGACAGGAACATCACTTCATTGATGACTCATCGCAGTGATATCATCTGGTTTGAAATGGAAGACAATGAAGATAAGATTATTGAAAAGATTAAACAGGAGCCGCACTCTGTATATCCCATTTGCGAAGGTGATGTTGATAATATTAAAGGAATTGTTTCAATAAAAGATTTGTATGTAACACCCGATAATATTTCATTTAAGGAAATAATGCAACCAGCATTGTTTGTACCAGAGAACAATACTCCTTACCAGGTGCTGGAAAAATTTAAGCAAGCCAAAACGCAAAGTTGTTTTATTGTTGATGAATATGGCACTATGCTTGGTTTAATGACGTTGAATGATATACTGGAAGCTATAGTAGGCGATTTACCACAGGAGGATATGGAAGATTATTCCATCACTGAAAGAGAAGATGGTTCTTATTTAGTAGATGGGCAAATTCCTTTCTATGATTTTCTTTCCCGCTTTGAAAAAACAGATTGGATTGACCAGGAAGAACATTCTTTTGATACATTAGCCGGTTTTATATTGCATGAACTGGAACATATTCCGCGTGCCGGCGAAAAATTAGAATGGAAAGGTTTTAAAATTGAAATCATTGATATGGATGGGCACCGAATAGATAAAGTGTTGGTACATATCAGCGATAAGATTAAGGAAGAAATGGATGAGGAATAAAGAACAAAATACAACGACCAATATCCAATATCTAAAAACAAACAACAGCTTTTTCAATGATTCGATTACTGATTTTCATTTTATTCACTTCTGTTTCCATCATTACTTCAGCTTCTTCGGTTGATACAGTATTTATCTACAGCAACTCAATGCACAGAAATATTAAATGTGTAGTAATTAAACCTGATACTTATAAAAACAAAAAAAATCGTTATCCAGTTGTTTACGTATTACATGGTCATGCTGATTATTACCTGGGATGGGTTACCAAAGTTCCTGCTATAAAAAATTATGCCGATCAACTGCAAATGATAATTGTTACTCCTGATGGCGGATTCAACAGCTGGTATTTTGATAGTCCAATTGATTCTAACTCACAATATGAAACACATATCAGCAAAGAAGTAGTTGAATATACCGACGCACATTACCGGACTATTGCTGACAGAAAGCACCGTGCTATAAACGGGTTAAGCATGGGCGGCCATGGAGCTTTTTATATAGCGCTTCGTCACCCTGATTTATTTGGCGCCATTGGTAGTATGAGTGGCGGTTTCGATTTCCGTCCATTTCCCAATAACTGGCAGATTAAAGAAAAGATTGGCGATATAACTACAAATGCTGATGAATGGAATAAAAGAAGTATCGTTAATATGATTGAACAATGTCCCAAAGATTCTTTCTCCATTATTTTTGATTGCGGTATTAATGATTTCTTTTTTGATGCCAACCAGCAACTGCACGAAAAAATGATAAAACTTAAAATACCTCATGATTATATCCAGCGTCCAGGTCAGCATGACTGGCCTTACTGGACTAATGCTATACAATACCAGCTGGTCTTTTTCAAAAAATTTTTTGATAAGAGTAAGTAAAGATTAGTTACTGGTTGCTTGTTGTTTGATTTTTTTACTTTTTCATTTCTTATTTCTAATTCATAATTGCTGCATAGTATTACCAGCAGTACAAGAGTGCGACCCAACTAAACTATAATAATAATTCCTCCGTTTGCCGCATAATTTTTATACCATTAAATATTATTAACTAAACATTTAATAAATTTTCTTTATCAACAGCCTGTTAATAAGTAACTTTAGGAAAATACAATTGTTATGAATTATATTTGAAATGGATGGAACAAAAAAATTAGTTCGTACAACTGGTACCTTATTGTGAATTAAAAAAAAATTGCAGCCCATTGACAGAAACAATCATTAACCTGGAAACCGTTAACCCAATTGAATTTTTCGGGGTAAATAACGGAAAGCTCGACATCTTAAAGAAAAAGTTCCCCTTGTTAAAGATCCTCTCCCGTGGCACACAATTAAAACTCAGCGGCTCGCCTGAGCAGGTGGAAAACGCCAGGGAAAAAATTGATCTCATTATTTCTTACCTGGAACGAAACGGACATCTCAGTGAAAATTATTATGAACAAATTCTTGGTGGTGATGACCAGGAAGTTGTTGACCACTTTGTAGAACGTCACCCCAACGAAGTACTCGTATTTGGCCCTAATGGAAAAACTGTTCGTGCAAGAACAGCCAATCAAAAAAAGCTGGCATTGTCAATTGATAAAAACGATATCGTTTTTGCTATTGGTCCTGCCGGTACTGGTAAAACGTATACGGCTGTTGCTTTAGCAGTAAGAGCATTAAAAAACAAAGCCGTTAAAAAAATTATTTTAACCCGCCCCGCAGTAGAAGCTGGTGAAAGTCTTGGTTTTTTACCCGGCGATTTAAAAGAAAAAATTGATCCGTATTTACGTCCGCTCTATGATGCACTGGACGATATGATTCCTGCAGATAAGCTGGGTTATTACATGAGTACCCGTGTAATTGAAATTGCACCGCTTGCTTATATGCGTGGCCGTACATTAGACAATGCATTTATTATTCTGGATGAAGCTCAAAACGCTACGGATTTACAAATTAAAATGTTTTTAACCCGTATTGGAGCCAATGCAAAAGCCATCATCACCGGTGATTTAACGCAAATAGATTTACCAAAGAATCAAAAGAGTGGTTTAATAAAAGCCAGCCGCATTTTAAAAAATATTGATGGTATTGCCCAAATAGAACTGGATGAAGAAGATGTGGTTCGTCACAAATTAGTGAAAGCAATCATCAGAGCTTACGACAAAGATCAGGATCACAACCCAAATCCATAGCTTACTTCTACTAACCCGTAACACTATAAAAAGCTATCACAACCATCCCCCCGGACAATCCGGGGGATTTGTTTTTCATTAAGACCGTCATTCCCGCGCAGGCAGGAATCTGCTGAAGTAATGTAGTAAACCGATTATGTTACCAGCAACAGTATTTCATAGCATCGCCTGTTGTGTCACTCACTTCCCGTTCAGTAATTCTATTAAACTTTTTTTTACAAAGATTTTGATTGACTTTGATGCAAAACAGAACAAGGAGTTGCATATAATTTTATTATGACTCTTACTTCAATTTCAACTATGACCTTTAAGTACAAGACAAATCTCAAAAAACGTATTATTGCGACACTACTAGATTATGCACTTTTTCTAATCCCAACGTACATCTACATCATGTATTTCGGACAAGACAATAATGAAGGCAGCAAAACAGTAAGCGGACTTCTGGCTTTACCAATACCAATAGTCTGGGTTATATATTTTGTAGTCATCGAAGCTTGTTATGGTGCAACACTTGCACATCAAGGACTGTATTTAAAAGTATTAACGGTTGACAGAAAAGAAATTGAATGGACACAGGCTTTAAAGAGACACTTGCTCGACCCAATTGACATTCTGTTTTATGGCATTCCTGCAATCATTGCAATTAAAAATTCTGATAAATATCAAAGATTAGGTGACATGTTTGCAAAAACAATTGTTGTTGATATAAAAGATTCAGAACAATATTTTATAAAAGACCCAACCAAAAAATGACACAAAAATCTCTCCGCCATTGTTAGTCGCCTGAGCAACAACATTTCAATCCATCACTATCCCTTCCTGAACAAACTCACCAAAAAAAGAAAAACCAATGCACCTATTACAGAAGTAATGATATGATTAAATAATCCTGTGCCAATCGAAATTCCCAGCACAGCAAATAACCAGGCACCAATAAAACTTCCCAGTATTCCAATAACAATATTGCCAAACAAACCAAAGCCATATCCCTGTTTAATAAACCCCGCCAGCCATCCGCAGGCAGCGCCAATCAGCAATGAAAAAATTAAATTCATAAAAGAGTTTTTAAAAGTTAAGAGATGAGTAATAGCCTGTCATCATGAAAGATTTACTCCATCATATTTGCACGAATAAAGAATATATGCAATTTGAATGCCGAAGAACATAATCAGTTGGCAGTGGTTATTAAATACATTGTTGTATCAGTGTGCCAGTAATAGAAGCAAGCATACTATAGCCCATTTGTCACCCGCTTAACATTACTACGGCAAACATTGATTTATATTCGAACTAAATAACTGGCAGCACTATGAACAATGAATCCATTCTAAAAGAGTTCATGCAAAGAGTATGGAACGAAAAAGATTTTGCCAGTGTAGCAAAGTATGTGGATGAATCCTACACCATTTACCACGATACAGGCGACCCATGGGAAGGCAAAACATTAAATAATGAAGAATACAAAACAAGATTAAACTATTCATTCAATTCTTTTCCTGATATGCATTTTGCTATCCAATCAGCTGTTGCTGACGGTGATTTTGTGGGTATTACCTGGATAATGACGGGAACCAACCTTGGAAAAATAGGAGAAATCCCGGCAACAGGAAAGCCCATCAACACTCACGGTATCACTATCTATCATTTCCATAATGGAAAAGTATGTGGGCATACACAGGTATTTGACAGAACAACAGTAATGAAGCAATTAGGCTTTGCATAGATAACCACAATTAATTCAAACTTGCAGCCCCAAAATAAAAACCTTAGCTTTGTCAGTAATGAATTTTCAGAAAACCATAGGTAATCCTTTCGCTATCGCCGGCTTATTACTGCCGTTTAACTATTATATTCCTGACTGATAGCAATATCCTGCCTGCTCTTACTTACTTGCCCTTAATTTTTATTATTAATTAACGAATGCTGTATGAAGAATATAAAGCTTATTGAAGTTCCGTCAGAAATTGGTGCCGGTACAAGAGGTGCCAGCCTGGGGATTGAAGCTATTAAAATTGCTGCCCTCGATTTTATGAGCAGTTTTTTTATTCATTTTCCTTCTGAGAAAATAGAAACAGAAAATCATTTATTATACGAGCCTATTCATTCTCCCTATGCCAAACGAATTAACGGGATATTAAATCTTTATGAACGGGTGAGCAAATCAGTATGCGAAACTATTAAAACCAATTTCTTCCCCATAGTAATCAGTGGCGACCATAGCAGTTCCGGCGGCACTATTGCCGGCATTAAAATGGCCAAACCAAAAAGCAAACTC
>JBLMVP010000488.1:0-3480 GCA_050256755.1 Sphingobacteriales bacterium
CTTTTGAAATTCTTGGAGGGTCATAATATAACTGCAAACAACGTTTTAAGGCTTTGCGATGGACTGATATTCTGTGGTTCGTCTGCCGATACTAAAGCCGATTAAAATTACTAATAATGAAAATAAGAACTAAAATTCAAAGTTGAATGTTGGGCCGGAACCGCTGCTGATATTGATTTGTAGATGATTATTATTCCGTCAGCCAGATTATTGCCAAAAGACCTGCTGTTGGACGCTGGCAAAGTTACAATCAAAGTGTGAGCAAGTGCCAGGTACAGTCTAGCCTAAAAGTACTAAGTTTAAAATAATTTTTTTGCTTGCGTTTAAATTTTTCAAAGTCAAACCGATAAATCCTTGCATTGTTTTTATCCCAGTATGAATGCTTGTAGATAATTGCTTTATTTGGATCCATTTCTTCAGAAATAATTTCCCAGTTTCGTTTAAGTCGTTTATAACAACTATCGCTATCTTCTTCTGGAATACTGTTATTGATATTCATCAGTATAACCTTGAAATTTGAACTTTCACTGAGATCAAAATCTCGACAATGTAATAATGAATAAAGTATTTCATTTACAACTTTACCTGCTGTTCCAATTGTGTCATTTAAATGTAACGTGTCTAAGCAAATGTTGAGTTCTTTTTCAAAAGTTGTGTTTATTGGTTTTGTATTTTTACTTAAGGTGTCAAACTGAAACATCCAATAATCCTGGTAAGTGTTTGAAAAGAGAGGAATCGCGTAAGAATACAATCCCGAATTTGTTACTAATATAATTTCTTGCTTATCGTCAACGGAGTTAGGTTGTGAATAGAGTTTGATTGTTATACTTGGTTTTGCAAATGAAACGCTTCTTATAAGACTATAATCATTTGACCGATAGTTAGAAACTATTTTTAATTGAGGAAATCTATTGGTCAGGTTTTCAATTGTAGTCGTGTCTTCGCTCTGTCGTCTGCAACCAAGTAATGTCAAAAAGAATATTACGAAAGGTAAAAATTTGTGTAATTGAATCATTTGGTTTTGTTGGTAAGATTAAAAAGTCTCATATTTCCATACGGTGCAAATTACTTACGTACAACGAGAACGAGTTTGCATTGTGGCGGTGGTTGCGTTTCATCAGCCGATAATGTCAGTTGATTAAAGTTAATTAGTTCATAGTTTATTCTGTTGCCCAATTTACAATGTCAAGTCCTGCTATTGCCAATGCTGTTATTATACGCCGTTATCAGCTTTGGTAACCTATCATTTCATACAATAGCTGCCCAATTAAAACTGCAAGTATTGTCGATGCTATTGTTGCTATGACTACCACAGTATTTTTCTTACTTTGCTTAGTTGATAGTCTGATTATTCCATAACAAAGTAAAATTAAGCCAACAAAAAGCATGTAGAATATTCTTTGTGAATAGATCATTTGCAATCCCCACAATATTCCTCCGACCAGGCTTGCAATTCCGCCACCAATTACACTACCCACTATTGTTCTAGGATTAATTTTTTTATCGGCTAATTCGGTTTCAACTTCAACATATTTGTTATCAATTATTTCATTAACTTTTTCCGCTGATAAAATATCTGAGGTAGTTGTGGCCTTAATAAATGAGGAGTCAATACCTTGACTCCCTAGTTCAGCAGTTTCTTTTTTTATCCTCTTAATTTCATTGTCTACAATTCGTTTTTCTTCTAATCTTTTTAAAAGAGGATCTATACCTCCTTTATTTTCTAAAACAATTGACAAAGCTTTTTTAGCTTCATCACTATAACCATTAATATTTAAGTGAACATCATACAATTCCTCATCTGAATAATTCTGATACTTAGAAACAAAGTCTGAAACTGAAAGCATCCTGCGTTTAAATTTATTAATTAGCGATTCTTAAGGTCTGTACTGATAGCGCATCATATAAGCTGCTACCGAGTTTTGTTAAACTATGCTAATTGTTATTTTAGCCCCACAATTGTTGTTTTCAAAAAATCTCCAAATACTTGAATGTCTTTTGGAAGCTTAGATGTACCGCAGCTTACATATAAAATTATACTATATGCCCATATCCTTCAAATAAAATCACTATTTGTTTACAAACCCTTATAAACAGATGCGATACATCTACTGTCTCCCGTAAGCTAAGAAGTTATACTGTGTTTTTCTGCAGCGTTAGTCAAAAATACTTATCAAATGGTGCATCAACCGCATAAACCTGCTCAGCACCCGTAGTACAATAGCCCATGGACGTCGCATATCTCGTCCTGGAAGGAAAAATCTGGCGAAGGCAGGAGATGATTGAAAGAGATGTTCTTTTATCTCTTCCTTTTAAAAGAAAATAATAATTTTAAATATTACCCTCTCTAAATTCCTATATACATAGGAACCTCTTGTTATGCGTTCGTGCTACTTTGTCCACGAAAATATTGACTTCATGTTTGCAGTACCCTTATTTTTCATGTAATCTTTTAAATATCCTACAGATTGCCAAACAAAGCCATGCCTGAGTTACATCTTTGTTTTGCCCCTTGGTTATTCTCAAATCCCACATTCCATTTTTTTCTTGATGAGTTACAAACCACTGAAGTGCTTTTTCCATTTCGGGCTCTTGGTCTGAAAAACCTAAAAAGGAAAGAGTATCAAGAGCAGAAATTAAGTCCGTAAACCAAAATGGGAATGTAAATCTTAACCAATATTCTTTCCCCGCCCTGTCAGTGTAGTTATCTTTTTTGAACAAAGCTGATAAAAGAAGCCAACCTGCGTCTTTTGCTACTACTGATTTTCTTTTTGAAGGATGAGCAGCAAAAGCCCTTAAAACAACCCCTGTAACCATGTGCGAAAAGGGTTTTAATACATCTGGTTTTATAGTGCGGAGATTAGTTGAAATGATATTGAGATTATAATTTCTCGTCCTTAAAGGTATTGCCCATCCACCGTCCGTTTGCCGTATTGAAATTAGCCATTCAAACACTTTCTTAATACGTGTGTCCTTTTCATAACCTGCCTTGATTAACAGTTCTGTGATTCCAGATGTGTAGTTAGGAGTATATTGATTGCCGTAAATGCCTCTAAAATCTCCATCTCTGGTTTGGAATGTAAAAAGATATTCGGCGGCATTTCGAATTGCTGAATGTTGATTCGTAAATCCGAATTTTTCAATTAAGACCCCCAAATTTCTGTATGTCTCAAGCTGATTATAATTTTCTTTTGTTCGTATATGTTCTTTCGCACCTGGATATTCCCATGAACCATTTATATTTTGCCTTCTTAAAATACTTTTTGGCTCAGCTTGCTGCCACAGATCGTTTAGTAAAATATTTTTATTGAATAAATACCTTTTTGCCGCTAGTGAAACTGCTTTATCATGATGTTCAACCAGAGGATTGATCGGATCATATTTGAAAATGTCATGCCACATCTTGTTGAACTTTGTTAGCGTTTATTGTCCCCATGCATGACGCATAACACGTAAATATATGATATAAGACGTTATCCT
>JBLMVP010000489.1:0-13170 GCA_050256755.1 Sphingobacteriales bacterium
AAGGTAATCAGTATTATATTCAGAAATAAGTTTACTAAGATTTAATTCAAAATCTTCCTTACTGCTGTTTTCATGGGAAACCGAATGAAAAGGAATATCAAAACGTTTACAAATATCTTCCAGTATATCATGGTTACCAATAACACACTGAACTGTTGCTCCCAGTGTTTTAAAATGATTACGGATAAGAATATCGCTGAGGCAATGATAATCCTTAGTGACTAAAACAATTATTTTCTTTTCAGGAATCGGATTGATATGAATAATCACATCTGACGGTAACACTTCTTTAAACTGCTCCTCCAATGTGTCAGTTTTCTTTTCTCCTTCGGTTTCAATACGCAGGAAAAAACGTTTGCTCACTGTATCTACATGTTCCCGCATGGAAATAATGTTGATGGTATTTTTTGCCAGTACATTACTGATGACAGCCACCAAGCCAACTTTATCACTGCATTGAATTACTATTACCATTGCTTACAAAATTATCTTTCATATTTCCAATTGCGCTTCTTTCCTTCGGCCATCCATTCAATTGACTGGTTTAATCGTTTATTCCTTGTCTCATCTGTCTTGGCTTCATCAACCCACTCTACATATTCTCTTTTGGAGGAAGGACTGAATGCTTCAAAGGTTGCAGATGCTTTTTTATTCTTCTTTACCGCAGCCGTAAAATAATCAGGCACTACCACATCTTTTTTAACAGATGGTTTTGCTTTCACCACTTTCTTTCCTTCCTCATTTAACTTCATTGCTTCCTTTATATAAGCCATCATTTTTTTATCGGATGGTAAATCTTTTATTAAAGTAATTCTGCCCATATGTCCCATGGCAGTCTCAGCTTTTGCATTTTCTAATAATGAGGGATCCTTCATTAAAGAAGCCTTCCAGAAACCAAAAACACAATGTTGTTTGAAAGCTGCCATACTACACATCATTTCTCCCTTATAATCAAAATGCGGGAAAGACCACTTCATGGTCTCTTCTACATCAGGGCAGGAAGTATGTACTAATTTTCTTAAGTGGTTTAATATCGGTTTTGCAAAATCAGCTGATTTTGCAATATAGGCATCAATACGTTTGTCTTTTGTTGCCATAAAAATATAGTTAAGATTATGAAAACTTTTTAATGCGCCGATAACCAATTTTCGCCTATTCCTACTTCTGCAATCACAGGTACCTCGTTGGGAAGCAATAAAGCTGTTTGCATGCAATCAATAATTACCGGTTTAATAATTTCCACTTCTTCTTTTACCGCATCAAAAACCAGTTCATCATGCACTTGCAAAATCATGCAACTTTTAAATTTTTGTTTTTTAAAGGCCTCATGAATTTTTATCATGGCCAGTTTAATCATATCAGCGGCACTTCCCTGTATAGGTGAGTTAATGGCGTTGCGTTCAGCAAAACCCCGTACCGTAAAATTGGCCGAGTTAATATCTTTCAGCCAGCGTTTTCTTCCCATCAATGTTTGCACATAACCATGTTCACGTGCAAAATTGATGGTGTCATCCATGTATTTCTGAATACCAGCAAATTGTTTTTTATAATTATCAATAATCTCTTTGGCTTCAGTCCTGCTGATGCCAAGGTTGTCTGCTAAACCAAAAGCACCTTGCCCATATATAATTCCAAAATTTACACTCTTGGCTTTGTAACGCATTTCTTTGGTCACTTCTTTTTCCTCCACATTATAAACTTTAGAGGCGGTAGCAGTATGAATGTCTTTGTTTTGACGAAATGCTTCACACATGGCGGGATCGCCACTTATAGCTGCTACAATACGTAATTCAATTTGAGAATAGTCTGCACTGATTAAAATATGTTTCTCATCTCTTGGAATAAATGCTTTGCGTATTTCTTTACCACGATCTGTACGCACAGGAATGTTCTGCAGGTTGGGGTTATTGCTGCTTAATCTTCCTGTCACCGCAATGGCCTGCCCATAACTGGTATGCACTCTTCCTGTTTTTTTATTAATCATCAGCGGCAGCGCATCTACGTAAGTTGATTTTAGTTTGGTGTATTCCCTGAATACCAGAATATCGTCAACAATTTTATTTTGACTGGCAAGTTTTAATAACACATCCTCGCCTGTTGCATATTGACCGGTTTTTGTTTTTTTTGCCTTGGAATCTAATTGAAGTTTATCAAACAATACCTCCCCCAGTTGCTTGGGTGATGCCAAATTAAAACGGACGCCAGCCTGTTTGTAGACACTTTCTTCTGCAATCTTTGCTTCCCTTTCCAGTTCTTTTGAATACTCATTTAAGAATGATTCATCCACTTTAATTCCTTCAAACTCCATGTCCGTTAACACTTTCACCAAAGGGTTTTCTACTTCATTAAAAACTTTTTCTACTTCATTCTTTTTTAATAAGGGAACAAATACGTTTTTAAGTTGAAGAGTTATATCAGCGTCCTCCCCTGCATATTCTTTTATCTTTTCAAGTTCCACATCACGCATAGTACCCTGCGTTTTCCCTTTTTTTCCTATCAGTTCATCAATATGTACTGGTTCATAACCAAGGTATTTTGCACTTAATATATCCATATTTCTTTTTCCCTCAGGTTCAATTACATAATGCGCCAGCATGGTATCAAATATGTCTCCATATAGTTCCGCTTCATACCATTTCAACATCAGCAAATCATATTTGATATTATGACCTACCCATATTTTTGATTTATCAATGAATAATGGTTCGAAAAGTTTTAGGATAGCTTTTGTTTTATCTTGTTCTGCAGGACAGGGAACATAATACGCTTCGCTGGGTTTATATGAGAAACTCATACCAACTAACTCTGCATCGTTGGCATCTATGCCCGTAGTTTCTGTATCGAAACAAATTTCTTTTTGTTTTAACAATTCCTGAACCAGTTTTTTGACAGCAGCATCACCCACAATGGCTTCATAATTATGGGGAGTGTTTTTGATGTTTTTATCAGTAACAATTCCGCTGCCATTATCTGAAGATTCTTCAGCAGATGAAGCTACAGTTGCTTCTTTTAGTTTCGTTTCGACGATGTTTCCAAATAAATCAGTTTGTACAGCAACAGGAGCGGCGGTGAATACATTAAACTCATCTCCCAAAATTCTTTTACCCAGGGTTTTAAATTCTAGTTCAGTAAAAACATTTTTTAATGTGTCTTTATTCCAGTCTTTCAAACGAAAATTTTCTTCATGAAACTCTGTGGGGACGTTTGTAATTATTGTTGCGAGCTTTTTACTCATTATCGCGAGGTCTTTTCCATTCCTTACTTTTTCACCTAAAGCTCCTTTTATATGATCGGCATTCGCTAACACATTTTCTAACGTTCCGTATTCAGCTAACAATTTAGCAGCTGTTTTTTCTCCTATACCAGGTATGCCCGGAATATTATCTACCGCATCACCCATCAAACCTAAAATATCAATAACCTGGTTTACATCTTTAATATTCCATTTTTCACATACTTCTTTGGCACCCAAAATTTCCGCTGCATTTCCCTGGTAAGGAGGTTTGTAAATTTTAATCTTATCATCAACCAACTGGCCATAATCCTTATCCGGTGTAACCATTAACACTTCATAGCCAGCCGCAGCAGCTTGCTTTGCTAAAGTTCCAATAACATCATCTGCTTCATATCCATCAATACCAATAACAGGGATATTAAATCCTTCAATAATTCTTTTTATATCAGGTAGTGATTCCAATAAATCTTCCGGGGCTTCCTGCCGGTTAGCTTTATAATCAGCAAAATCTGTATGCCGTTCTGTTGGGGCATGTGTGTCAAAACAAACAGCCATATGGGATGGCTTTTGATTATTGATTAAATCGATCAATGTATTGGTAAATCCAAACTGTGCATTAGTATTTTTCCCTTTGGAAGTAACCCTTGGATTGCGAATCAAAGCATAATAGGCACGAAAGACAAGTGCCAGTGCATCTAACAGGAAAAGTTTTTTATCACTCATGCCACTAAGGTAGCAATTGCGTAAATATAAAAGCAGTCCCAATATATCAGAACTGCTTTCAAACAAGCTAGTATGATTAAAAAAAAGCCATAGTAGAAACTACGGCCGGATTAATCTTACATTATGAGAAAAGTCAAAAAGTATAAACAATGGGTTAGTAATTCGCAGATTACTGCGAACAATATAAGGTTACAGAGGTTTTAATAATTACTTCTTATTCATTCCCTTAGCCGCCAACTCCTCTTCTTTACGGGCAGACTCTTTTTGCGCCAATACAGTTTGGTTATCTGTATTGTTCACATCCTGCTTATCCGCCACATCAGATGTATTAATTTTCTTCTGAACGTAATTAACCGGTTCAGTTGAGTAAGTTTTAGCGAAAAAATTTAAGTAGAGGGAAAAACAAAAGAAGGCCAATGCCAATAGTGTGATTGGTTTTTTCATGATTCTTGGATTTAGATAATGTAAATGTAGAAACTTTTTTTATGAAAGCAAATAATTACTGTTATTTTTTTTATTGTGCAAATGACAAAAAAAATTTGTTCCCACTTTTGAAGGAATAAATTATTTATACAATTGAAATTATCAAAATTTGTTCTGTAAAATATAAGGCAGCATATTTCTCCAGGTGGGCCAGTCATGGTGGATATCATTTCCCCATACATCTAATTCATGCCATATCCCTTTTTCCCACAATACTTTTGAAAATCTTCTATTTGCTTCAGGGTCCTCGTAATTACCTGCACCAGTATATACATGAATGTTCTTACTTTTTTTATAGTGGTCAAAATACCATGCATCATTTAAGTTTGGTATATAATGCATAGGACTGTTATAATACACCTGGTCATCCCAATGACCCCTGGTATATTCAGTAAGATCATAAACACCACTCATAGATATTACGCCATTAATAATATCCGGTCTTTTCAAATAAAGGTTCATAGCATGCAGTGCGCCGAAAGAAGCGCCGCAGGTAATAATACGTGTATCGGCGCTGGTGTTTGTCCTTATAAATGGAACTACTTCATTAAATATATATTCATTAAACTGGTTGTGACGGATGGCTTTATGTTCCGGAAGCATTTCATTATTTAACCAGCTTTCTTTATTAATACTGTCAATAGAAAAAACTTTCACTTTACCCTCATTAACAAACGGATTTAATGCATCCATCATCTGGAAACGCTCATATTCTAAATAATCCGCTGCAGCTGTTGGTATAAGTAATAAAGCAAAACCATAGTGACCATAGGCAGCAATGGGCATATCTTTCCCCAGTGCGGGGCTATACCATTCTGAAAGTTCTCTTTTCATAAGAAAAATTACAGGTAAAAGTTATAAATAAATTTTTAATCACGATGTTCAACTATTTATTTTAATAAAGGACGGCATATAACACAATGCATTATTAATAGCATCCCAATAGTTAAAGACATATTCACCCATTCAAACCGGGGATAAAAGTAGTCCCCCAGAAAAAGGGTTGTAACAAATAGCACGATAAGCAAGATAGCTGAAATAATTTTAAAATATAAACCCGGTAAAGATTTAATAAGTACAAAAAAAGCATATATTGAATAAGGCAAAAACAGCAGAGCCATAACAGTTCTGAAAAAAACAAAAGGCCACAGATTAATTCCTGAATATAAAAATATGTGCTTTATTCCTGTTTTTAAAAAATTAAGAACCATATCCTCCCTATATTCAAAATTCAAATAATTCCCGGGTTTATTAAAGTAATTAGCAAAAAACTTTAACTGACCAGCATAATATAGATTATGATAAAAAGGCAGTAATAGTAAAAAACCAAAAACCAACCAATGATACCATCTATAACTTTTTTTAATAGCAAGTAAAATAAAAAAAACAATTATAAATAAAATAAGGTTTTGCCTAACAAAAGGAACCAAAGACAAAAATATAATTGGCAGCAATGTCCCCGGCTTGTTTAAGCAGGTGCTCACAAACAAAAAAAACAACATAACCGCCAGCCATTCGGTTAGCCCATGCATAACTATTTGGCAACTAACAGGTGTAGTTAAAATAAAAAAAATATAAAGTATTCTTTTTACCCGAAAAGACAATGACAATAAAGAAATACGATATCCCAACAATAGCATAGTTAATAAAAAACATAACTGAAAATAAATTTGAAGAAGCCTGGTAATTCCACCTGTTAATAATATTCCTAAAGCAGCAAAATACCTATATCCTGGTTGATAAACATATACGTTAAAATGCGTATTAAGCAAAATATCATCCGAACCTTTGAGTGTCCCATTGGCTATTATGGTTTTGGCAAACAGTATTTCCCTTCCGCTGTCATCCTGTACATATTCAACTGGTTGTAACAAATAGTTGGAAAGGGACAGAACAAGCAAAAAGAAGATCATTAAGGTTAAAAAAATATAATTTTTTTTAAACGCCCCTTGTAATAATAAGACAAAATAAAAAGGCAGAGATATGAGTAATGGAACATAAAAAGCAAAAGTGTTTATTCCAAAATTGGTATGTGTGTTTTTTAATTTATGAGAAAAGCTAAAAGTGAGAATAAGCCCTGCAAAAACAAAAAGGAAAAATAAATTTATAATTGCTCTCCTGTTCGATGCCAATAAAATATTTGTATTATCCAATCCTGATTTTTTATTTTCTTTACTTACCTGAAAAAAATTACAGAGAGTTAAAATTAAATATTTTGCACTATTAAGAGAGCTAACTTTTCATCTCCTCCAGTTTCTTTTGCATTGCAAACATATCATCACGTAATCTCGCGGCTTCCATAAAATCCAAATCCCTTGCAGCTTTTTCCATTTCTTTTTTTGTTTTGCTGATGGCTTTTTCTAATTGAGGGATTGTAGCATATTCTTCCTGTTCCTCTGCGGCAACTGTTACCATATCGCCATCCACTACATACTGCGATTTTGGATTATACCCTTTAATATCCAGCACTGCTGTTTGCCCCATAACCTGTTCAATAGATTTTTTAATTGTGGTAGGGGTTATGCCATGTTCAATATTGTAAGCAATCTGTTTTTCTCTTCTCCGGTTGGTTTCATCAATGGTACGTTGCATACTGTAGGTTATCTTATCTGCATAAAAGATAACTAAACCATCTACGTTTCTAGCAGCACGACCCGCTGTTTGCGTTAATGATTTTTCATTACGGAGATAACCTTCTTTGTCTGCATCCAGAATAGCAACCAATGATACCTCCGGCAAATCCAGTCCTTCTCTTAATAAATTCACACCAACCATTACATCTATCTCGCCTAAGCGTAACTGCCTTAAAATTTCAATTCTATCCAATGTATCCACTTCACTGTGGATGTATTTTGATTTGATATTGATACGATGCAGGTACTTATCCATCTCTTCTGCCATTCGTTTAGTTAATGTAGTAACCAGCACACGGTCTCCTTTAGTAACCCTTTTGTCAATTTCATCCAGCAGATCATCAATTTGATTTACACTTGGCCTTATTTCTATTGGTGGTTCTAATAATCCTGTTGGACGAACAACCTGTTCCACTACTACACCACCACATTTTTCCAATTCAAAATGATCAGGGGTGGCAGAAACAAAAATGGTTTGATTCAGCATTGATTCAAACTCATGAAAGTTTAACGGGCGGTTATCTAACGCACTTGGCAAACGAAAACCATAATCTACCAAAATCATCTTCCGGCTTCTGTCGCCACCATACATGCCACTTACCTGCGGAATAGTTTGATGACTTTCATCAATTACACATAAAAAATCTTTTGGAAAATAATCTAATAAACAAAAAGGTCTTGTGCCCGGCTGACGCTGATCAAAAAAACGGGAGTAGTTTTCTACACCATTACAATAACCCAATTCACGAATCATTTCAACATCGTAATTCACTCTTTCGCTCAGGCGTTGTGCTTCAATATATTTTCCTGTGGATTTAAAGTATTCAACCTGTCTTGCACATTCGTCCTGTATATTGGCTAATATTTCCTGCATCCGGTCTTTGGGAGCAATATATAAGTTGGCGGGAAAGATAGCAGCATTATCAACAGCTGCAATTCTTTTACCACTGCTTAACTCTAATGTTTCAATAGCTTCAATTTCATCTCCAAAAAAAGTTATGCGGTAGCCATAATCCACATAAGGTAGATTAATATCAATCGTGTCACCCTTCACCCGAAATGTTCCTCTGCCAAATTCTCCCTGGCTGCGGTTATATAAAGCATTAACCAATGAATGCAAAAAACCCTGGCGTGAAACGGATTGCCCTTTTTCAATGCGGACAACTCCATTGGCAAATTCTGTTGGATTACCAATTCCGTAAATACAACTTACACTGGCCACTACAATAATATCTCTTCTGCCACTTAATAATTCTGCTGTTGCCTGCAGGCGCAGTTTATCCAATTCCTGGTTGATACTTAAGTCTTTTTCTATATACACATCGCTCACCGGCATATAAGCTTCGGGTTGATAATAATCATAGTAAGAAACAAAATAGCCTACCGCATTATCAGGAAAGAACTGTTTAAACTCACCATATAGTTGTGCTACTAATGTTTTATTATGTGTAAGTACCAGCGTTGGTTTTTGTACATTCTGAATAACATTGGCAATGGTAAATGTTTTACCGCTTCCGGTAACACCCAGCAATGTTTGAAACTTTTCACCTTGCAGAAGCCCTTCCGTTAACTGACTAATAGCTTGCGGCTGATCCCCTGCGGGCGAATATGGTGAATGAATGTTGAATTGCATAAAAAAATAAGGGGATATGCAATTTAGCAAATCCCCCTTACAGAAAGCAGTATAAATTTTGTTAAGCCTTTTTATTTTATAGTGGATAAGTAAGCCGCAAATTGATTAATGGCACCTGAAGTTCTTTCAATTTGTTCCTGTGCCTCTTTCCAGTTACGCTGTTCAATTGCTTCGCGGATGCCCGGCAATGTTTTTACACCATACCCGGTATAAAAGCCCGGAGCATAAATCGAATGTCTATACCATGCTCTTCTTGGCAAACCACCTTTCAGCAATAATTGTTGTTCGGCCTGGTAAAGTTGAGTATTGATCTTATTTTTTTGTTCAGTGCTGATCGTTGATTTATCTAATAACAGTGCTAATTGTTCGCTGCTTTTATCGAGCATTATTAAAGCATTTTGCAAAAAAGAAAAATTTAAAAAAGGAACTTCATCCTTTGGTTTGGGAACAATAAAGGTTTCTTTTGGGTCAGCTGCCAATGAATAAAATTTTTCATTAATAAGTTTGTTTTCAACAACCGTTGATTCACGCAGTTCATTGGTCATCTCCATTAATTCTTTAGCATAACCGTTTATTTTTTTCGAAACAATTCTAAAATCAAATGGTAATAGTTCTGCATTGGCCATACGCAAAGTAATACGGCCAGTTGTTTTTGCCTGTACCACACCGTAAACAAAACCAGGGTCTTTAAAACGGCGATACATATCATAAGAATCGTAAATGGAATGATATTCTCCACCGTCACCTTCTCCACCATATCCAATATTAAGAGAGGGTATACCTAAATGCTGAATAAACGGAGAATAATCAGAACCGGCGCCTAATGCACCCATGGGAATCATTTTTTTCTCCATCATTTCCTTTTTGGATTTAGCAGAAGTTGCATCGGCAATATTTTTTGCAAATCTTCTTTCAAAAACACTTACACCTGTTTGCGGATCGGTAATGCTCTTCGTTATTTCATTATAAAAATTTTCTAAACCCTGGGAACCTTCTGCATCAACAAATCCTCTTTCATTTCCGTCAGAATTGATATACAGCACTACTTTTTGTTTTAATTCATCAGCATGATATTCTACCCATTCGGTTGAACCGAGCAAACTTGGCTCTTCACCATCCCATGCACAAAAAACAATTGTACGTTTTGGACGCCACCCAGTTTTTGTTAATTCACCAATTGATCTTGCTTCTTCCATCATGGCAGCCTGGCCACTTAAAGGGTCGCCTGCTCCATTTACCCACGCATCATGATGATTACCTCTTACAACCCATTGATCGGGGAATTCGCTGCCGGTGAGTTTGGCAATCACATCATAACAGGGCCTTATCTGCCAGTCAAATTCCAATTTCAAATGCACTTTGGTTTTGCCCGGACCAATATGATAAGTAAAAGGCAATGCACCTCTCCAGTCTGCGGGTGCTACAGGACCTTCCATCGATTCCAACAATGGTTTTGCATCTGCATAACTAATTGGTATAACAGGTATTTTTAAAAGATTAGTTGCTTCACTCCGGTCTAACCGTTTAGCATCTTTTGTTGCACCAATATCAGGTGTTAAAGGATCTCCGGGATAAACTGGCATATCTTCTACGGATCCTCTTTGTGCACCAAACTCATTACGAAATGGTCCTTTAGGATAAACATCGCCCTGGTAATAACCATCATCTTTGGGATCAGAGTAAATGATACATCCAATTGCCCCATGTTCCTGCGCCACTTTTGGTTTAATACCACGCCAGCTTCTTCCATATTTTGCAATAACAATTTTCCCTTTTACATCAATACCCATTTTTTCTAATTGTTCATAATCTGCGGGTACACCATAGTTAACAAAAACCAGTTCACCTGTTACATCACCATCTGCACTCCAGCAATTATACACCGGTAACTGTTCGTCTGCTTGCCCGGATGTAGCATCTTCTTTCAGTGCAGGTTCTTTTAATGAAGCGGTAAATTTTTTAGGACCAATCATTTCCAGCAATCTTGTTTTGGGTGTGGGAAATAAAACATAAAATGTTTCTATCTCCGTTTGAAATCCAAAACTTTTGTATTTAGCGGCTATGTAATCTGCAACGGCTTTCCCGCCGGGCGAACCAATGTGATGAGGACGGGAAGACATTTGTTTTAAATACTCATCAACATTGGATGATTTTAATTGCTGATCAAATTTTTGTTCTAATGCTGTTTGGTTATCAGCAGCAGCTTTTGAAAATCCCATTAACTGGGATTGCGCTGTTAAGGAAATGAATCCTGCAATAAATAAAAAAAGTTTGTGCATGTTGTTTATTATTTCGATAAAGTGGAAAATACTATTTATTTAAATTGTTCCGGATGCATTTCATCCCATGATGTATTTTGCTGATAAAATTTTCCAATGGTTAACAGTGTAGCTTCATCATATAATTTACCAATAAGTGTAATGCTGGTAGGTAGCTTAGTTTTTGTATTAAAGCCAGATGGAAGACACAATGCAGGATGACCAGTAAGATTAGTAATAGCTAACTGGTGCCCGGCAAATGTGGGACAAATAATTGCATCATACTGGTTTACTATTTTATTAACTTCCTGCATTAAGAGGTAACGATGCCGGTTGGCATTAATATATTCCACTGCCGGAATAAACCGTGCAGAACGAAATTGATTAGGCCAGTCTCTTTTTGTTTGCTTCGTCATCAAATCATCTAACCCGCTGCGGGTAAAATCATCAAATGCTGCGGCACATTCTGCACTTATAATAACACTCACTATATTAAAATTGTACACGGTACTATCAGGGAAATCAACAGGTATCAAATTTACCCCGGCTTTCCTGAATGCTTCCAGCACTTTCCAGTCATTAGCCGTAGAATCTAATTTGCTGAAATAATTTTGGGCATACGCTATTTTTAATTTTTTTATATCAGTATTCCCTGTATAATTAAATGGCATAGTAACAGAACATTTATCCCGTTCATCTTTACCATGCAGGTATGCAAATACAACAGCTGCATCTTCTGCACTTCTGCAAATAGGACCTGCTTTATCAAGGCTCCAGCTTAAAGTCATAGCACCGCTTCTTCCCACACTTCCAAAAGTTGGACGAAGCCCGGTAGCACCACAACGGGTAGAGGGGGAAATAATGGAGCCCAATGTTTCTGTACCAATTGCAAAAGGAACAAGCCCCGCAACTGTAGCCGCTGATGAGCCCGCAGAAGAACCACTGGAACCATATTTTAAATTCCACGGGCTTTTAGTTTGGCCGCCGTACCAGTTATCGCCCATCGCCAAAGCACCCAATGTAAATTTTGCAATTAACACAGCCCCTGCTTCTTTCAATTTTGTATAAACAAAAGCATCATCATTTATTACCTGGTCTTTATATGGCGCAGCCCCCCATGTAGTCTTTGTTCCTTTTACAGCAAACAAATCTTTTAATCCGTATGGCATACCATGTAACGGACCTTTGTATTTACCGGCAGCAATTTCTTTATCCGCCTGTTTAGCCTGCTGCATAGCTATTTCCTCAGTTAAAGAAATAGTACACATTAATGTATCGCTATATTTTTTCAATCGCTGAATAAAAAATGTGGTTAAATCAACAGATGAAATCTTTTTGTTCTTGATTAAAGAAGCTAATTGTAATAAAGAATAAAAAGCTAAATCATTTTTATTGGCAGGCAATGATACGTTGGAAGGAATATTCCATTTAATGGGATTTTGTACCTGGTTAAATTTCATCCCCGGTAAAACAGGGCTTTGCCACAAACTCATTGGAACGTTGTTATTCAATGGCAGCGCATGCATCTTCTTATATTCAACAAGAAAATCCATTAAATCGCTGTACAATGAATCCCGCTCAGGCTGGGTAAACTGCAGATCTGTTATTCTTTCAGCAGCAGGAATATCAGCTGTATAAATAGTGTCCTGTGAAAAAGATAAAAGAGAACTTAAAATTGAAATGGAGAATAAAAATTTTTTCATGTAGAAGAATTAAACTTGCCTCAATTTAACCCATAAATATTCATCCATCAAAATGTTGTTTTTAATAATACCTTTTTTATGTATTGCCTCCAGCATAAAATTATTGTTTTGTAATGCTTTCATAGAAGCAATATTATGTTCATATACATTAGCGAATATTCTAATTACTTCCGGGTAATCTTTCCATATTAACTCAACCATTTGCTTAATGGCCTCGGTTGTAACCCCTTTGTTCCAGTATGGTTCGCCCAGCCAGTAACCAATTTCTGTATTGCAGCGATGTACATCTTCACCGGGCACCATACCAATACTTCCTGCAAATTTTCCATCAACCTCAATAACAAAATTTAATGCGGGCATAATACCAACATTCAATTTCAACCACTCATCGGCATCTTTATCTGTATAAGGGAAGGGCAGGCGATCCCTTACATTGTTCCAGATTTTTTTATTATTTACCAATTTCAGTAAAGGTACTTTATCAACTTTCTTCCATGGGCGA
>JBLMVP010000490.1:0-3754 GCA_050256755.1 Sphingobacteriales bacterium
TGCTTTTGCACTATTTCCAGTAACTGGTCATCTGTTAAATTTTTAATGATGCCAACGGGTGCAATACTATCGGGCCCATCTCCATATCTTCCTTTGGTAAGTGATTGTGCTTTGGAAATAGATACAAATAACATTAACAGAATAATGTAGTGCAATCGTTTCATCCGGCTTTATTATTAATTACAGCGCTATTATTTTTTTAACGAGGGACTTTCGAATCCTAATTTCTTTAATCCATCTTGTACCTCAGGGCAACTCATAAATAATTTCCACAACAAACCGGTTCGGTAATTTTCAATCATCACTGGTATGGGGCCCTGGTCAATGGCTAAATATTTAACAGGGTACCATTTTTCAGTTTCACTAAAGGCGTCATAAAATCCAAATGGTCCCCATAGTTTATCATTCATATCGTAATACCAGTGTTTTAAAGCAGCCATTGACTTTTCGGGTGAATAAGGTATAGAGGACAATGCAGCGGTGGGTGATATTACACCTAAATCATCGCCTTCATTAGGTGCATGTGCTGCATAACCTATAATAGAGTAACTGGCGGTTAGTCCCCAATTGTTTTCTCCATAGCCTTTATATTTTTTAGGATTGTTTACACACCATGTATAATTGATGAGTGTTTGATTGGTGTTTTCTTTCCAATAATCGGTGTACTGATCTTTTAATCCACGTGGATCCAGGCCGAGATAAGAATATTGTGACCAGAATAAAGGAGCACCATTAGGAGGATTACCCTGGTAACGTAACTGCAATTGATAGCCCATTGCTTCATGCGGGTACTTTATTTTTCCTCCTTCGGCCCAACCTTCATGATATACTTCTGAAGGAACAGCATGTGTTGGTGATGATGCTGCGAGCACATACATAATCAAACATTCATTATAACCGCGAACAGGGAAATTCATCTGCCATTCATAGTCGGGACTCCAGTGCCAGTACAAAACATTTTGCCCGTTACGAAACCAATCAAACTCCACCTCTTTCCAAAGTTTATCTATTCGCTTTGCCAGGGCTTTTTCTTTTTCATTACCATCTTTATAATACTGGCGAACACAAAGTAATCCCTGTATCATATAAGATGTTTCTACTAAATCAGCACCATTATCTTTTTTACCAAATGGTTTTACTTTTCCTGTTTCTCCATTCCACCAGTGGGGCCATGCGCCATGAAAACGATCAGCCGTTTCCAAAAAATGAACAACCTTTTCCAATCGTTGCAATCCTTCTTCCTTTGAAATAAATTTTCTTTCCATCGCCACGATTAAACACATTACTCCAAAACCACTGCCACCGCTGGTAACTATATTTTTATCGTTATCAGGGTAATCATTATCCACATGAAACCTTTCACGACCCAAGCCACTTACCGGTTCAGCGCCTTCAGTAAAATATTTTATAGTTTGCTTTTGAACTGAATCTAATAATGTTGAATCAGAAATAGCAGGTGGTTTAACATAAACGGTTTCTTTCTTTTTGTTTTGAGATAAACAAGCAGTAAACAAAAACGAAATAACGGCTATCGAAATAAATCTTAACATCATGAAAATAATTTCATCTTTATAAATAAGGTGCAGTGAAGCCCAAACTCTTCATTCCGTTCTTAACTTCGGGGCAACTGGTAAATAAATTCCATATTAAACCGGTCCGGTAATTTTCTATCATAACAATTTGTGGTCCCTGGTCAATGGCTAAAAAAGAACCGGCATACCATAAATTATTTAATGAAAATGCATCAGTAAAACCATAGTCTTTCCATATTTTATCACCCAGTACATAATAGAAAAATTTCAATGCTTTCATAGACTCTGCTGGTGTATACGGAAAAGAAGACAGCGCAGCAGTTGGGGCAATAAAACTTTGATCGTTAGTGGGAGAGCTGGCAGTATATCCGCCTTGTATATCACTGGCAGTTAATCCCCAGCAGCTATCACTGTAGCCAAAATAATTTTTAGTATTCGCTTTGCAGTAATTATAATTTATCAGTGTGTGATTTTTAGTTTGTGTTTGATAATTTGCATATGCATCAGCAAGCCCGTTGGGATTAATACCCATAAACGAATAATGAGAAAAGAAAAGGGGACCACCATATGCAGAACCCAGCGGTAACTGGTAACCATAATAACTATTGCCGTTAAGGAAGGCTCCATTTCTTGCAAAGCCATTATCATAAACAATTTTGGGAATAGGATGTGTTAATGAAGATGCTGCCATTACATAAGTGATCAAACATTCATTCCATCCCTGTATTTTCACATTAACTGCAAAGCCGGAATTGGGACTCCAGTTCCAGTACAAAACATTTTGAGCACCCTGTCTGAACCAATCCCATTCCACTGCATTGTAAAGGGTGTTAATATCACTACGCAAATTTGTTTCCCCTACATCGCTGCCATCAAAATATTGCCTGGCAGTTAGCAATCCCATCATTAAATAAGATGTTTCTACAATATCTGCTCCATCATCATTTGGGCCAAACGGAACTACAGCACCTGTACTTCCATTCATCCAGTGTGAAAAAGCACCATGAAATTTAGGTGCTGTATTTTTAAGGAAAGCAACAATAGTTTGTAATCTTGTTAATCCATCTGCTCTTGTAATAAAACCACGATTAATTGCTACCGGAATTGACATGATGCCAAATCCAGAACCACCTGTGGTTACGGTGGTAAGATCGCCGTTTCTTTCTCTCGCCAACCCGCTCACCGGATGACCAAAATCCCAAAAATATTTGAAGCTTTGTTTTTGTACTAAGGTTAAAAGACTATCGTCCGTTATAAGCGGAAATTTTCTTGTTGAATCAATTGAAGTAACAAAAGTAAATGAGGTTACACCAGTGAGATTGCCATTCTGTGATGATTTTATAGCATTGGAAAGTGAAACAGAAAATTTTGCCAGGCTGTTTAGCGGGGTCGATGGACTTATTACAATTGTACTGTCTGCATTTTGATAAGATACATTATAATTAACTGCGGTTCCGGAAGCTTCAGCAAAGGAAAGTGAAACCGGAGTAACTGTAGATTTATTAACAGCGGCCGAGAATTTAAATTTAATAACAGGTGTTTTATTAATATCATAAACATTTGATGGGGATACGATACTATTTATTGACCACGATGTAAGACTATAGTTGGGGGCAGGAGGGGTGACAGAACCCCCGCCGGATTTTTTACTACATGTAAAAAAGAACATACTAAAAAGCATTAACCCAGTTGTAATTTTTAAGTTTTTCATAATTAAATTTTAGCAAATATATATATTGGAAATATCCTGTATTATTTTTTATAACTGTAAAACAATAATGGTTCATTATTCCTGGCTACTACCATTACCTCCCCATATTTTAATGTACGCAGCCATTTAATATCTCTGACCTGCCCTTTTGCTGACAAGAGATTTGGCTGATGTAAATAATTAATTCCGCCTTGTTTGTTTATTTTAAATAAAGCCAGCGGTTGTGCATCATATCTTCCCTCATAAGGAATAACATCAAAAAAATTACCTCCGCTTACATACATATTTTCCCCGGTTGAATTATTTATGACTGGTTGAAAAGAGAATATGGGGGCAAGTTGTAAAGGTTCGGGTAAATCTGTTCTTTTAAAATTTCCTTTTCCATCATTTATAAAACAGGAAGAGCCCAATACCTCTGCTTTTAATTCAGTATAATTTTTAAATAAATCATATAAAACATAATTAACAGTTTTGCCTGCCACTTCTCCATAGGTTAAATATGCTTTCTTTA
>JBLMVP010000491.1:0-8090 GCA_050256755.1 Sphingobacteriales bacterium
TACATTTTATACCGAAATGATTATTGGATTTTTTAACAAGTACACTGTTGCCATTTTCTGTTTCCAATATTCCCTGTGCCAACGTAATGGAAGCAGGTACACCGCTGCGTTTCATTTCCTCCATGGCAATATCTTTATACGTATTCACATACTCTTCAATAGAGATCCGCTGTGCTTTTACCACATTCGACAGCAACAATACTACTGCAACAAAAAATAATTTCGGGATCTTCATCTAAATTTTATTCACTTATTTTTTCCGGATAAGCATCAACCCATCCCGGATAGTTAACAATACAATTTCAACTTCTGTGTTCTTTTTTACATACTCATTAAAGGCATGAATAGCGATGGCATTTTTCCCTTTTAATTCCTCATTCAGTACATCGCCATGAAACAATACATTATCTGCTAAAATAATTCCACCTTTTTTAAGTTTTGGTAAAGCGAGGTTAAAATAATTGATATACCCCGGTTTATCCGCATCTATAAATACCAAATCCCATTCTTCGGTAAGGGATGGTATAATCTCTAACGCATTTCCTGTATGAGAAATTATTTTAGCTGCCATTCCTGCTTTAATAAAATTATTCCTGCTGAGGTCTGCCTCTTCTTTTCTTAGTTCGATGGTGTGTAACAAGCCATCTTCTGTTAAACCCTTTGCGAGGCAAATACCGCTATAGCCAGTAAAAGTGCCGATTTCCAGGATTCTGCGGGGACGGATTATTTTGCTAATCAATTCGAGGAATTTTCCCTGCACATGACCGCTGAGCATCTGGGCTTGCTGCCCGTGTGATTGTTGGGTTTGCTCACTGATAAGCTTCAGCACATCCTCTTCTGCTGATGTAAATTTTTCTGCGTATGCGTTTGCCAGCGGATGAATGATTTCCAATGGAATTGATTTTGCTCCGCAAAGATAAAGCATCAAGGCCTAAGTAAGAAGCTGAAAAAACGATTAACAAAAAGATTAGAAGTTGGGCTGTAATGGATACCTGTTAAAATAACTGACAATATATTGTACGGCTTCTTCAGATGTATCCACAATTTTTAATAAATCCAAGTCTCCGGGATTAATATTTTTTTCCTGGTCCTGCATTACTTCTTTCATCCATTGCAGTAAACCAGTCCAGTAAGATTTACCCACCAGCACCATTGGTGACTCTTCAAATTTTCCTGTTTGAATTAAAGTGGCTACTTCAAAAAATTCATCCATCGTACCATACCCGCCTGGCATCATCACAAATCCCTGTGCATATTTGGTAAACATCACTTTGCGTACAAAGAAATAATCAAAATGCACCATCTTGTCTTTATCAATGTATGTATTTGCCTGTTGCTCAAATGGTAATTCGATATTTAATCCTACTGATTTTGCTCCGGCTAACTGAGCACCTTTATTAGCTGCTTCCATTATGCCCGGGCCTCCGCCGGTAATGATACCAAAACCTTCTTCACCCAGGCGTTTGGCAACTTCCACAGTCATTTCATAATATTTATGTCCCGGTTTTGTGCGGGCAGAACCAAATATCGAAACACAGGGACCAATCTTAGCCATCGTTTCAAAACCATCAACAAATTCAGCCATTATTTTAAATATCTGCCAGCTGCTATGTGCTTTTGATTCCGTCCAGTTACGTTGTTTGGATTTTTTTACGTTCTCGTTCATAAATTATGTGTTTAATACAGATGACAATGCCATCCATAATACGGATGGCATTGAATAACAAATGTAATTGTTTATTGAACTGCTTCGCTTTGTTTTTTTGATACAAGCCAAAGACCGGCAAATGTAAGAAGTCCATTTATTACCAGCAGCTCCAATCCAATTTCGAAACCACCAAATAAACTGCGCTGGTATTTATCAATAATAAAACAAATGATTGGCGCTGTAATAGCAACATAAGGAACCATTTTATCATCAACCTTACGTTTGGTAATAATTCCAAAAGTAAACAAGCCCAGCAAAGGACCGTAAGTATAGCCGGCTACTTTTAAAATAAGACCAATCATACTTGGATTATCTACCCATTTAAATATCATTACAAATAAAAGAAAGATAACTGCAAATACCAGGTGTACTCTTTGTCTTAATTTCTTTTTAGCAGTATCATCCATATCTGTTCTTCTCTTCATTCCCAAAATATCAATACAAAATGAAGAAGTTAATGCGGTAATAGCACCATCTGCACTTGGGAACAGAGCTGATATCAATGCAATAATAAATATTACAGATACTAATGGCGGCATATGCCGCAATGCAATAACAGGAAATAATTTGTCAGCTGTAGCATCCTCAGTGCCAATCATAAATTTAGAAACTTCATTCCCGTTTACCATACTTGTTTCTACATGTCCGCCCAACTGGTAAGCGTATAAATAAAGCAAGCCTCCGAGGAAAAGAAATAAAAGGATAACGGCAAACATGGTAAAACCAAGAGTAACTACATTCTTTTGAGAACCCTTTAATGTTTTTACAGAAATATTTTTTTGCATCATTTCCTGGTCCATACCCGTCATAGTGATGGTAATAAAAGCACCGGCTATTATTTGTTTTACAAAAAATAATTTCCCCGCCGGATTTGTAAAGAAAATTTTCGTCATGCCTTTATCACTCATCGCCGTTATACTATCAGCAAAATCAAGATTCATGGTTTTTAAAATATAAATAACGCAAATAACCAACCCTGCCAGCATACAACTGGTTTGCAAAGTATCTGTATAAACAATTGTTTTAACCCCGCCCTCATAGGTGTAAATTAAAATCATTGCCAGTATGATTAATGTAGTAATCCAAAACGGAATATTATAACTGGAGAGGATGGCATCCTGTAAAATTTTTACTACGAGGTATAAACGGGCTGTTGCTCCAAGTGTACGTGATAAAATAAAAAAGGAGGCACCGGTTTTATACGATTTAAATCCCAGCCTCGTACTGAGATAATTGTAAATAGAAGTAAGATTGAGTTTATAATACAAAGGCAGTAAAACAAAAGCAATTACAAAATAACCAATCAGGTAACCAATTACAATCTGGAAATAAGCAAAAGCTTCAGCCGATACCCCACCCGGCACACTAACGAAAGTTACTCCGCTTAAGGAAGTACCTATCATACCAAATGCTACCAGCATCCAGTTAGAGTTACGGTTGCCAATGAAAAAAGATTCGTTATTAGCATTGCGGGAAGTAAACCAGGCTACAATTAATAACAAAATAAAATAACCAATAACAAAAGAAAACAGCAAGCCGGGATTCATAGTATATATATTAATTAAAAATGAAGATAATTAAAAAATAGTGGGCAAAAAGCTGAATTCTGTACTTTGCAATCCAAATTAAGTGAACATGAATTATTCTTCCATGGCAGTCTTTTGTGGCTCTAAAAATGGCAACAACTCTTTATTTATACAGCATGCAAAAGAGCTGGGGAAATTAATGGCATATAACAACCAAACTTTGGTGTATGGAGGTGGCAATGTGGGTATCATGGGAGCTATTGCTAATACAATGATGAAAAATGGTGGAACGGTAATTGGCGTGATTCCGGAGTTATTAAAAGACAGGGAACCACGTCATGAAGGAATAACTGAATTGATTATAGTAAATGATATGCACAGCCGAAAAAAAAAGAATGTACGAGCTATGCGATGCTGCAGTAATACTACCCGGGGGGTTTTGGCACACTGGATGAATTATTTGAAATGCTTACCTGGAACCAACTCAATATTCATGATAAAAAAATTATCCTCCTGAATTCAGGAGGATATTATGATAATTTAATTGGACATCTTCGTCAAATGGAAGCTGAAGGATTTTTATATGAAACCTTTTCCAACAGGATTACAATTTGTAACTCGCCTGCTGAAATCTACCTGTAGCGGCTTCCCCTGTCGCGGCCTTCAAATAAGCCGATGTTAAACCCGGCCCGGATAATAGGTTGTATCCTTACACTTTTTGTAATACCATCAGAAACCACATCAACATAAGGAGAGTTTTCATTTTTAAGTACGTCAAATAAAACTGCAACATAAAAAAATGTATTGGAACCCCGCTCCCGTCCCTGTGTATAACCAGCACCAACTAATAAGGAGTTGGCATCAGCTTTATATTTATCTGTAGTACCAATACCGGCAGGTATATATTTTACCGTGGTAAAATTATGTTCAAACTGTGCCTGGGCAAATAAAAAATTAACAGGGAATAATCTTGTGAACACCCCACCACCATAAGTTGATTGTCTTATTTTATCATTAAACTGGTACACATCCCGCTGGCTGGTATAGATGTAATTTACCACCACGCCTGCATCAATCCAGTTAGCCAAGCGATAACCAAATATGGGACTGGCTCCTAACACTGTATATCCGCTTCCAAATGACAGCGTAACATTCCCACCTGTAAATAAATTTTCCTTTTTAAATCCCTTTTCTTTTTCTTCTTCTTTTTTAGTTTGTGCATTTGCATAATAGAAAGAAGATAACATTACAATTAAAATCAGTTTTTTTTTCATTGGTATTTAATTTAAATCAAAAATTTTTCCTGCGTTTAAAATATTATTAGGATCAAATGATTTTTTTATTTCCTTCATCAACCTCAGTTGAGTTTTATCAAACACAATATTCATATATCCTTTTTGTATCAGGCCTATTCCATGCTCGCCGCTTATTGTCCCTCCAAGTTTATGCACCAGTTCAAACATTGCCCTTAAGCTTTCAATCATGGCCGGGTCATCCAAACTGTTTTGCACACCTTCTTTTTTTATTCTGATGTGAAGGTTACCATCACCTGCATGACCATAACACACCGCATGATAATTATACTGTTTTCCCAAAGCTTTAACCCCCCGAATTAAAGCAGGTAATTCCGCTCTTGGCACAACAGTATCCTCTTCAATTGTATAACCAGCAATCTTTACTGCTTCGGCCACCCTTCTTCTTAATTTCCACAATTCAGCTTTTTGCTGTGCATTGTCTGCAAAATAAATCTCACCAATATCATATTGTGTTAAGAGGTTGCCAATTGCTTCCATATCCTGCATCAGCACATCCATATTATTCCCATCCACCTCAATAATTAAATGAGCTGCCGTATCATCAGTAATAGGAACTGCCGTGCTATCAACCATCTTACTTACAATTTTCAGCGCATCAATTTCTACCAGTTCTAATGCACTTGGTATAAATCCAGCATGAAAAATGGCACTCACCGCCTCACCAGCCTGCTCCAGCTGCCTGAATGGAACGAGCATCAGCAAATCATATTTTGGAAGAGGTAATAATTTTAAAACAATTTTAGTAACGATTCCCAGGGTGCCTTCGCTTCCCACTATCAATTGTGTTAAGTTATACCCGGTTGAATTTTTCCTGACATTGGCACCTGTCCATATAATTTCTCCACCTGGTAAAACCACCTGCAGGTTCATAACATAATCTCTCACTACACCATATTTTACCGCTTTAGGTCCGCCACTATTTTCTGCAATATTGCCACCAATAAAACAACTGCCGCGGCTGCTTGGATCGGGCGGATAGAATAAACCTCTTTCTTTAACTGAATCCATCAGCACTTCAGTTATAACACCGGGCTCAGTAGTTACCTGTAAATTTCTTTCATCGATATGAAGAATAGAATTCATTCTTTCAGTACTTAATAATACACCACCTAAATGCGGCAATGCTCCGCCACTCAATCCTGTTCCTGCACCTCTTGGGGTTACTGGTATTAAATCACGGTTACATATTTTCATAATAGCACTAATCTCTTCCGCTGTTTTGGGTTTAATCACTACTTCAGGTGGATAATTTAATTGCTCCGTTTCATCATGTCCGTAATTATGCAGGTTTTCTTCATCAACTAATACATAAGTTTCTCCCACAATAGTTTTAAAGGCATTAATATGTTCTGCTTTTAAATGCTGCTTTGCCATTCCGTCAATCTTTTTGTAAAAATCGGTATTCAAAAGCATTTAAAAGATACCGGTGCTGAAATATCTATAAGGCCCAAAATGTTAAAGTTTTTGTTAAGATGAAAAAGGGTTTTGAATTTACGAAATCAATCGTATATTTGATTACGAATTAATTCGTATTAATTATTAACCTTAAACCGACAGACGATGAAACAAAATTGGATTAGCCGTTACTGGTTGTTACCAGTACTATTTGCAGGCGCAGGACTTAGTTCCTTTACGCTATTTGATATTCAATCCGGGAGTTCTTACACGCCACCCCAACCAAAGTTTAAAGCAATATTTACCCAACTTAAAGATTCCATACCTGCTAAAGATAAGGACGAGGATGGCTGGAGTTTTCAATTTAACACAGGTGACCTGGATAATGCTTTAAAAAATATGGAAAAAGAGCTGGAAAAAGCCAGGATAGAATTTAAGAAACAAGACTGGAAAAAAATTGACGGGGAAATGAAGAGAGCTTTAAAAGAAATTGACCAGATTGATGTGGAAAAAATAAGAAAAGAAACAGAAGCATCTATTAAGAGAATTAACTGGGAGAAAATGCAGAAGGAAATACAGGAATCACTTAAAGAACTACAGGAAGTGGAGTTACCAAAAATAAGGCTGGAGCTGGACAAAGATCTGAAGAAAGAAATGGAAAACCTGCAACTGGAAATGGAAAAAACAAAAGACCAATTGAAAATTAACAGCGAAAAACTGAAAAAAGAATTAGGCCATTCAATGGAAGAAACAATGAAGCAGGTAGAGGAGTCAATGGAACAGGCTAAAGCCGGGCTTAAAGAATTTAAGAATATGACATTGGAAATGGAAAAAGATGGGTTACTAAAAAAGGGAGAAAGTGCTAAAATAAAATTTAAGGACGGTGAGCTCTATATCGATGGCAAAAAGCAATCAAAAGAAATATCAGACAAGTACAGGCATTATTTTAAGAAGGGAACATTTAAGCTAAACCATGATGATAGTGATGATGATTGGTTGTAAACAAAAAAGCGATACAAATTGTATCGCTTTTTTAATATCCAAAAGAAGGACAAAGAGATTGCCGTTTATTACCAAAATATTCGTTATAAAACCCATGCTTAATTACTGAAAGTTCCACTGCACCTTTTGCACCATTGTAATTTCGCAAAGCAGAAACTGTAGCGTCATAAGTAAAAGTTATCCTTGTTGTTTTCAGCTGGAACCCTACCATGGCTATAGCGGCATCACCAAAGCGATAATATAAACCACCTGTTAATTGCTTTTCACCATCACCACTTAAGTTGTAATTAACATTTCCTCCAGCAACAGTTTCCCTTGCTTTGGCCTGTATTGAAAAATATGCATTTGGATTAAAAATTACATTTTCACTCATCTTAAAACTTCCATTGATAAATGCTGAATAGCGTCGTGGAATCTGGTTATTCCCATTGGAAAAAAAAGTTTCTTTAGGAGTATTAATATGCATTACAGAAAAGCCTGCATTGAAATACGCCTTGTCGGTTGGGAAATAAGCGTAATTAATCCCGGCCTGCAAATCAAAGTAAGTTGAGGTAGCAGAATTAAAGTTATCTGCCGTAGGTACTGAAGCTTCAAAAAATTTTCCAGTCCAAACATACTGGTCGCCAAAATGTAAATCTGCAGGATCAACTTTTTTATTAGCTAATCCAACATTAAACCCCGCACTTAATAAACTGCTTAACCCAATTTCCTGGTGATACGCAACGGATACATATCCCTTTGTAGAAGTTAAGTTACCGCTACCCGCTACATCTCTTAGTAATACTACGCCTAACCCCACCCAACCAGTTTCCAGTTTATTACGAAAAAGTTGTGCATCGCCAAAAACACTGTACGTTTTATAAGGAACGGGGATACTGGCCCATTGATTGCGGTAATTAACTCCTAACCTATAATCAGCATCCGGTATAAACCCTGTATTAGCAGGATTAGTTAGTAAAGGAGAATTCATAAACTGAGAAAAATGGATATCCTGCCCGTTTGCATTGGCAAACAGGATAATTAAAACATTTACGATTACGAATTTCCGCATATTACCTTATTAAAGTTATATCTCCCTTAAGTTTCTCTTTCTTTCCGTCATAAAATTCAATATCAAGAGTATAAGCATATGCATCAGTAGGC
>JBLMVP010000492.1:0-6335 GCA_050256755.1 Sphingobacteriales bacterium
ATATAGTGAAAAATATTTTTAATAGTAAAAACAGCAATAACCCGCATGAAATTTTACAAAAAAAATAACCGTGTTGATATAATTTTTTAATTGTGAAGTTATCAGTAAAAAATATTACCAGTTGTAATCCTTACTGGTAAAGGGTTTTGTTAAGATTATTTTTTACAAAAAAAATTTAATCAATTAAAAAGATAAGCGCTTTGTTTCGTAACCAATAAAACATAATTCAAAAAACAGCATCCTTATCCACAAGCAATAAAAAAATGTGAATAAAATATTTTGGAAATTTTTTTTCTTATGATAAAATAATTTCTAATATTGTGATGGGAAATCAATTTCCCGGTACTTACTAACCCATCCATATAATAAAGTCCTCCTGTTTCCAGGAGGACTTTTTATTTTTAAACATATCCGGATATCATCCATTTTCGTATTCACTATCATATGTCACATTGTTATTTAAACATGCACCGCAAATAGTTTAAACCAATTAATTGAAGCTTGCAATTGCGTTTGCTGTATTAACCAGTGCTTTCTGCATATTATTAAATAAACTATCTTACGCTTTAAAAAAGCAGCTATGCTAAAATCAATGACCGGCTTTGGAAGGGCTGAACAAACAGTGGGCGATAAAACTTTTTTGATTGATATCAAATCACTCAATGGAAAACAATTTGAGCTATCATTAAAACTCCCGGGTTTTTTAAAACCATTTGAATTTGACATTCGCACCATTCTTTCAGGCAAACTGGGACGTGGAAGTATTGATTGCACCATCAGCCTAAAACAATCTGGTAATACTAAACCGGTTTCAATTAATACCGAATTAGCAAAAGCATATTACGGGCCGATAGAAAAACTTTCCAAAGAACTTAACCTTGATGCTTCTAATATATTAAGCACTTTACTAAAATTACCGGAAGTAATTACCCCAACAGGTGAAACCCTGACTGATGAAGAATGGAAACAATTTAAAACAGTGCTGCTGGCTGCGATTGATGATTTAAATATTCACAGGCTGGAAGAAGGCAGGGTAATGGAAAATGATTTACTCCTCCGCATTGACAATATTTTAAAGCAACAGGAAGAGGTGATAAAACTGGAACCTCTTCGCCAGGTAAAAATAAGAGAAGGCATTACCCGCCTGCTGGAAGAAAATGTTGGTAAAACCAATTATGATGGAAACCGGCTGGAACAGGAACTCATCTACTATATAGAAAAAATTGATATCAGCGAGGAACAGGTGCGACTTAAAAACCATTGCGAATATTTTAAATCCCTGCTGGCTGAGGAAGAAGAAAGCAAGGGCAAGAAATTATCTTTTGTACTGCAGGAAATTGGCAGGGAAATAAATACAACAGGCGCCAAAGCTTATGATGCCATTATCCAGAAATGCGTGGTGATGATGAAAGATGAACTGGAAAAAGCAAAAGAACAGGTCTTAAATGTTCTTTAGTAGTTTAAAGTTCTAAGTTATTTTTGTAAAAAAAATCTGCTTGAAAAAATTAATTTCATTCCGAAGATTGCCTTTCGTTTATTGCTTCTTGCTTATTGCCTCTTTCCACTCCTGCATGAAAATAGAGGTATTTGAAAAAAATGTAAGTATTCCCAAACACGAATGGAAATGGGATTATAGGCCGGAAATTAATTTTTCCATCAGTGATACCTCTTCCCTGTACAATATCTATATAAGTATCCGTCATACAGAGGCCTACGAATACCGCAACCTGTGGTTATTTGTTTCAACCAAACTGCCGGGTGATACTGCTTATAAAAAAGAAAGAATTGAATTACCACTTCAAAGCCCTGATGGCAAATGGATTTCTGCTACAGGGATGGATGATATTTGGGAACACCGCATACTCCTCTTTAAAGAAGTTAGTTTTAAAAAACAGGGTACATACAGCATTCAACTGGAACAAAATATGAGAGACAACCCATTGTTACATATTATGAATGCCGGTGTCCGGATTGAAAAAACCCGTTAATGCCTTTCAGTAAAAAAATATACAAGCTATCTGTTATTACAGTTGTTTACTGGTTTTTACTTTTTTACATCCTCGCAGCCCTCTTGTGGTGGTATATAGCTCTTGAAAATCAAAACAAGGCTATGACAGATTATAAAACACAGGAACTGATAAAAGATGACCCGCAGTATGAAAAAAAAATCAACCTCATTACCAATGAACAAAAAAGGAAACATGCTCAATATTTAGGAGAGGGATTAACTTTTTTGCTTATAACAATGGTGGGTGCCATCTTTGTTTACCGGTCTGTTAGAAAACAAATCAACTTATCCAGGCAACAGCAGAATTTTATGATGGCCGTTACACATGAATTAAAAACGCCAATTGCTGTTACCAAACTCAGTCTTGAAACTTTGCAGTTACGAAAATTAGATGAAGAAAAACAGCAGCGCTTAATTACCCAGGCATTACAGGAAACCAACCGCCTTAATACTTTAACCAATAATATTTTATTAGCCGCTCAAATTGACTCAGGTAATTTAAACAGCGAAAAAGAAGAAATTAATCTTTCCGTGCTGGCCGATGGCTGTGTACAGGATTTTAAACAGCGTTACCCGCAACGTTTTATTGAAGCTTCTATTGATAACGACATTTATGTAACAGGAGATACTTTATTATTACAAATTGCTTTAAATAACCTTATTGAAAATGCTGTTAAATATTCAGGTGAAGATGATATTGTTAATATAGACCTTACTGACGAAGGCGAAAGGATTTCACTGGAAGTATCAGATGAAGGTATCGGTATCCATGATGATGAAAAAAAACAGGTGTTTGAAAAATTTTACCGGGTAGGTAATGAAAACACCCGTAAAACAAAAGGAACAGGCCTTGGGTTATATATCACACGGAAAATATTGGAGGACCATGGCGCCGAAATTAATATAACAGATAATACTCCCCGCGGAACTATCTTTGCGATTAATTTTTACAAATAAAATGGCAAAGGAAAAAACACTGGCATCAATTTTACTTGTTGAAGATGAAGAAAACCTGCAGGAAGCATTAAAGCTTAACCTCGAGATGGAAGGTTACGAAGTAAGCTCTGCCTTTGACGGAGCAGCAGCACTCAAAACATTACAAAACGAATATTTTGATTTATTAATCCTGGATATTATGCTTCCGGAGGTTGATGGCATAAGTGTACTGGAAAGTCTGCGTCTGCAAAACAATACAATGCCCGTACTGATTCTTAGTGCCAAAAGTAATTCTGCCGATAAAGTATTGGGTCTAAAAAAAGGTGCTGATGATTATTTAACCAAACCCTTTAATCTTGAAGAATTATTACTCCGCGTACATAAACTGATTGAAAAAAATAAACAACTCCGTGATAAAGAAACCATACCCAATGAATACCGCTTTGATAAAAACTCAATTGATTTCAAAGCATTAGTAGCGATAAATTATAAAGGCGAAAAAATTGAACTTAGTAAGAAAGAAGCTATGCTCCTGAAACTGCTGATTGAAAACAAGAATGAAGTGGTAACCCGTGAAAAAATTTTACAGGCTGTTTGGGGATACAATGTATATCCAACCACAAGAACCATTGATAATTTTATCCTCAGCTTCCGAAAGTATTTTGAAGAGGATAGCCGCAATCCCCGCTATTTTCATTCTGTAAGGGGAATGGGTTATAAGTTTACAGATTAATAATTAGTACAAACCGGTTTACACAATTTTGTGCTCCACTGTCTTAATAAATGTTTCTGCCTGCTGAAGTAATTGGTACATCACGGCCTGCGAATGTACAGGAGTATATAAGGCAATCTCACAAGTATCTAATAGCTGGTGAAAACCCTCAATCATCTCTTCGCTGAAAAAATCAGCTCTTAATTTATCCGCTGCAATTTTTTTGTTCATGTCTGTTGGACTCAATTGGTATTTCTGCTGAATAAAATTCCATAAAGCTGCATGCAATTCAGTGTAGAAGTTAATAGCATGTTCTTTTTTCAGTTCTTGTCTTGCGGTATCCAGCGGGTCAGTATTGAACGTTGATATTACCCCATCTGTTATTGGTACTGAATCTTCAACTGCTTCCTGTTTCTCTTTAATAACCTGCTTTAATTCATTTTTTGCTTTTGCCAATTTCCTGTTCTGTCGCCATTGATAAATTCCCCATGATAATATCAAAATAGCCAAAGCTGGCCACCACCATTGGCTATTTATTATGTTTTCAAAAAAATTATTTGTACTATCAGTAACCTTTTTGTTTTCCTGAACTGAGTAATCAGGTTTGTTTTCTTTCTTTTTAACAGCAACTGTATTTACAACAAAGTTTACGGAATTGGCTGATGCTGTTTCATATGCTTGTGTTTCAGGATTAAAATAAGAAAAAGCAACTGCCGGAAGGGTATAGTTTCCTTTATCACGAACAGTAAAAGGATATTCAAAAGTTTTTGAACCGCTTAATGGCACAGTTGAATTATCTATATTTTCCCTGGAAGAAGGTTCAAAACTTTCTATTCCCTGCGGCCAGTTAATTACCGGAGAATTTATCATGGATAAATTGCCCTTCCCTTCTATAACTATCTTTAAAGTACCCGTTTCATTAGCCGCAATAGTTGAATTAACCATTGCAGCCTGAACAGCAAATTTTCCAACAGCACCGTTAAAACTGGCTGGCTTATTATTTTCAGGCAAAGGTTTTACCGTGATGGTTACCGGTTTTGTTTGCTGAGTAAGATTATGTTCCTCAGTTTCGCCACTTAACATATCGTCATCAAAAAAATCACGGAAGATGTCATCAAATCCATTATTATTATTTTTAGCAGCTTCATTCGCTTTAAGAAAACGAACCTGGCTGGATACTTCAATTGGTTCCAATGTTATTTCACCGGATTGCAAGGGGAATAATTGAACCTTACGTAATACGGTTGAATAAAACGGTTTACCATTTAGCTGGTCGGGCTGAAAGTCCATGCTCTCAGGTGTGGTCAATTCTGATACAGAAAACCCGTTGAGTGTTGGGCGTTTGGTAACTCTTGATACAGACTTCAACCTTGTATACAGTTTATACGTTACTACAATTGGCTCTCCTTCATAGCAGGATTTTTTACTTACTTCTACCTGTACCACTAAATTCTTTTGAATTTTAGCAATGGGATCTTCCCCTTTCTTTAAAATATAATCTTTGATATCACTCCCACTGCGAGTGTTGATGCCGGGCATAGGCATTACATTATTGGGAGTACTATTTCCCGATAATTGGTTCAATACTGTAATTGTTACGCTATTTGACTTAATTATCTTGCCCTTTATTTTTGTTTGAGCAGGGGCAATAATTTGTTTCCCGTTTTTTTGTGGCATTAATAAATAAGTAATACTTACGCTGTGGCTAACCACTCCGTTAACCATACTGAAAGAATTACCATATTGTGGTCCCTGTATAATAGTAAACCCATCAAAATGCGGCGCTGAAAACCCTTCCATCTCCTCAGCACCTTCGAGTACAAATTCTATTTGTAATGCCTGGTCACGGGCAATAGTAGTAGCGCTGGGTATAGCGGAAAATTTTACCTGGGCAAAAGAAGTAGCGGCTGTTAAAATAATAACAGCCATTATCCTTGAAGTAAAAAAAAGGAAACGGAAATTTTTCTTCAATACTAATTTCATTTGATGGAACACAATATTCATAACTTCAAACCGGGTAACAAAATTAAAAATTACTCTTCGGCGATGGTGATTTAGGAGCGGTTAATTAGCTGTTAAAACTACAGGTCACCCAGTTGTGGCCTTAGCACAATATCTTCCACGCAGGCTCTTGGAGAAAGTTGTGCAGCAGCCAAAATCATTTTAGCGATGTCCTTTGCTTCCATAAAACGGTGAGGATCCAATCCTGTTGCTGCCCATGAATCCGTATAAGCAGCTCCCGGAAAAACAGATGTAACTTTTATAGCATGGAGTTTCATTTCCTCCCTTAAATTTTTTGAAAAGCCATGCATGGCAAACTTACTAATACTGTAAGCACCGCCATTATCGTAAGCGTTGAGGGAAGCAATGGAACAAACATTAAATATATGTCCCCTCGATCCTGACACATCACTCTGCTCCATCATCTGCAATATTAATTTACGGGTAAGGTGATAGGCGCTGTATAAGTTTACAGCCATCATGCGCTCCAGGGTGCCTTCAGGTTCATTATATACACTTCCTGGTTCAAATATACCGGCATTGTTAACCAGCACATCAACCGTAATTGAATTATCCAGTATCCATTGACCAAAACTTTCCACTCCTTCTTTAGTACTTAAGTCTCTTGCCTTTGCCTTTACATGAATGCCGGGATATTTTGCTATCAGTTCTTCCATT
>JBLMVP010000493.1:0-3340 GCA_050256755.1 Sphingobacteriales bacterium
TACACGAAACCTTTAATATGGCAATGACCTGGAAGCTGCCGGTAATTTTTGTTTGTGAAAATAATAATTACGCTATGGGTACTTCGGTGGAAAGAACAAGTAATGTGGTGGATATTTATAAACTTGCCGATGCATATGATATGCCAGGCGACAGTGTGGATGGCATGAGCCCGGAAGCCGTGCATGAAGCTATGGCAAGAGCTGTAAAAAGAGCCAGGGAAAAAGGCGGCCCTACTTTATTAGAAATAAAAACCTACCGCTACCGCGGCCACTCTATGAGTGACCCGCAGAAATACCGTACCAAGGAAGAAGTGGAAGAATACAAACAAAGAGACCCGATTGAACATTGCATGAAGGTATTGATGACGGATTATAATGTAAGTGAGG
Source organism: Sphingobacteriales bacterium (assembly GCA_050256755.1). GTDB lineage: Bacteria > Bacteroidota > Bacteroidia > Chitinophagales > Chitinophagaceae > AWTP1-9. The sequence continues at coordinate 388 of JBLMVP010000493.1, forward strand.
CAGAAATTGAAGTAATTAATGAAAGGGTGAAAGCCGAAGTAGAAGAAAGTGTGAGGTTTGCCGAAGAAAGCCCATGGCCTGGTGATGATGAATTGCTGAAAGATGTGTATGTGCAGCAGGATTATCCGTTTATCATGGATTAGTTAGTAATTAAAAATTAGATTCGGCACAAAAATTAAGTATCCGGAAACAACAAACAATAAATAACAAATAAACAAATGGCTGAAAAAAAATTATCTCATAAGCTGGCGGAAGAAGCCCCGGTGATTAAAAGAGCAATGGGCTTTTGGGACAAGTATTCCAAACAAATTATTTATGTAAGCGCTGCAGTGATTATACTGGGTGGTGGTTACCTCGTTTATAAATACATGTTCGTAGATCCTAAAAATGCTAAAGCAAACGATTCTGTTTACCAATTACAGACCGTTTATGAAGAAATGGTGAATGCGCAAACAGATTCTGCAAGAGTAGCTTTGGCTGATAAAGTGTTAAATGGTGATGCGCAGGCAACAGGTGCTATCAAATTCATTAGCCGTAACAGCGGTACAGATGCAGCTAATTTAGCCCACTTCTATGCAGGCCGTGCCTATATTGAAAAAAACGATTTTAAAAATGCTGTTAAGCAACTGGAAGCATTTGATGGTAATGGAGCTACACAGGCAGCTTCCGCAGGACTGAAATTGTTAGCCGATGCTTATATGATGAATAACCAGAAAGATAAAGGTGCAGAAACATATAAAAAAGCCGGAACACTTAATGATAAGGATGAAAGTTTTTCTTCTGAATGTTTATATTATGCGGGGCAGGCTTATGAAACCCTGGGTAAGAATGATGAAGCGGTAAAGATGTATCAGATCATCAAAGAAAAATATCCTAAAACACAACGTGGATTTAGCGCTGACAAATATTTAGCCCGTTTGGGTGTAATTACCCAACAGTAAAATCAGGGGAAGAAAATCCAAAAACCAAAATTCCAAATCCGGGGAGTAAATACAGAATTTGAATATGGTAACCTGGATATTAGGCATTGGAATTTGGACATTGTAACTTTATACTATGGCCGAAGTAACTAAAAGTAACTTATATACAACAGGCATTCTGAACGTTCAGGATGCCTGTGTAGTTATTGTGAGGACGGAATGGAATGCTGTTATCGTTGATGAATTGGAAAAGGGAGCGAGGAAAATATTAGATGAATATAAAGTGAAGTCGGTAATAACGGTAACTGTCCCTGGTTGTTTTGAAATTCCATTTGGAATAAAAAATTACTGGGAGCAAACTAAAGGTAAAAAGAAAAAAAAGCCGGATGCCTTTATTGCATTGGGTACAGTGATAAGAGGGGATACCCCTCATTTTGATTATGTATGCAAAGCGGTAACCGATGGAGTGGTACAGTTGAATTTGATGCTGCCTGTACCAACTGTATTTGGAGTATTAACGGTAGATAACCAGCAACAGGCAGAAGAAAGAATTGGAGGTAAGCATGGACATAAGGGAGAAGAAGCTGCAATTACTGCATTGAAGATGGTGATGTCCCTATCCTCTAAAGGGGGATTTTGAGGGGTCATATTAATAGCAATTTGTTTTTAACTTTAAATAATTACTCCCCTTTAGGGGACGGGGGCATGAACGTACAAATTTTTATTCCTTGTTTCGTAGACCAGTTATATCCTGAAACAGCTTTTAACATGGTTAAAGTGCTGGAAAAAACAGGATGTAAAGTGTCCTATAATGCCAATCAAACCTGTTGTGGTCAACCTGCTTTTAATGCCGGGTTTTGGGATGAAGCCAAATCTGTTTGTTCCAAATTTTTAAAAGATTTTAGTGGCAGTGATTATATTGTTGCTCCCAGTGCTTCGTGTACAGGGTTTGTAAGAAATTATTACAGTAAGTTGTTTGATAACTCTTCCATGCACAATGAGGTGAAGGATCTGGGTAAACGTTTGTATGAATTTTCTGAATTTATAACGGATGTATTGAAGATGGATGATGTGGGAGCTAAATTCGATGGCAAAGCTACTTACCACGATAGCTGTGCGGCTTTAAGAGAATGTAAAATAAAAGAAGCTCCTCGAAAATTATTAAGTAAGGTAAAAGGATTAGAATTAGTGGAGATGAATGATGTGGAAACCTGTTGTGGTTTTGGTGGAACCTTTGCCGTTAAATTTGATGCTATTTCTGTTGCTATGGCCGACCAGAAAATTACCAATGCATCAGAAACAGGAGCTCAGTATATTATCTCTACTGATTTAAGTTGTTTAATGCATATTGATGGGGTGATAAAAAAGAAAGGCCTCAATCTTCGTACGCTGCATATTGCGGATGTGTTGGCTAATGGGTGGTAAATTTTTAAAAGAACATTGCCACTTTAAACTTTGCAAAAAAAGATAATCCCGGGGCAAAATATAATTCGCTCACAGGATTTGTTTCATTTTTAATGACAATCATCATATTGCTGATAATAACTTTTTAATAGTAGCTGCTTTGTTTGGCCCTGATTCAAAAGCACTTTCATAAGTTTTTTTAAACTATTCTGGGGCAGTAAACAAATATTTTACCATCCTGTACAATTCCGTGTATAACCAGGTCTTCAATATCATCACCATTGTTATCAATATTGAATTCAAGTAAAGTAGTAAGATAAAATTTGGCAGCACCAGTAGCTGATGGGGCCATTAGATCCTGTGTATTGGCTACAAATACCATGTTCTGGTGTTTTATCCCCGGAAGGCATAAGCATCAGTAAGGTCAGTTGTTTGATTGGTAAACGAGGTGAGTCAATATGATCAGCTGCTTACACAATTCCTCCTGCTATTGCAACTACGGCAATTATAGCGGAGATAATTTTTCCTTTTTTATTTTGTTGTTTTTTTAGTTTAACGATTTTGACTTTGTGTAATTATCTACGGAAACTGATGAAGGGCAGTTTTATTTACAGGCTGTTTATTTTAAA
>JBLMVP010000494.1:0-8126 GCA_050256755.1 Sphingobacteriales bacterium
ACCTACGCCGTTGTTTGTTGTAGCCTGCCAGTTGCAGAAAGGCTTATAGCTACACATTAATACACATCGTTCGACATATAGACTTTATCACCATACCAGACAGCTGTGTAATAAAAGATCAGTTCGGCATTTATTTTCATACTTTCAAATAGTGGCCCGGGTGGATATATTTACATGAAAAAGATACAGGGATATAGCAGTAGATACATTCAATTATTGCGTGGAAAATAAACAACTGCAGGAACCTGCATGGGTTATTGTGAGCAACCCCATTCACTGCACACAAAACAAAAGTATCGGCAGGCTTGTCATATACCTATTACCTGAAAATAATTTTAACCCGGGTGGAGGAAGATGAGTTGGACAGGATTAAAAAATATGGTCCCGGTTCAATGATTTTCCCGGTAAGGTCTAAGGGGAAAAGTTTTTGATTAATATCTTTTATTTCAGAAAGAATTTTCTTTCCTCTTAACTGAATAACTGAAACCAAATATTTTCCCAATGGCAAATTACCCATATCAACAGTTATTTTTTTATTGACAGCCGGATTGGGAAATATTGTAACACCTGTCTGCGTCTCAATCAAAACAACTTTTACAATGGTGTACCTGCTTCTTCCATTTTCATAATCCTTTTTTACCCGGTAGTAAACTTTTTTTGGCGGAGGCTGGTGATCTATATAGCTGTAGCTGTTGGATGAGTTATTGCAGGCAGAAGGTACGGTGTCAACTGTATAAAAGTTTATCCCATCTTCACTTCGCTGAACCTGGTAGGGTATACAGTCAAGTTCAACACTGGTTGTCCAGTTTATTTTAACAGCAGAACCCGTGCTTACAGCATCAAAAGAAAGAAAATACAGCGAGGAGGAGGCGGATGAATTGCCGGAATTAGTTTGTGCCAGAAGTCCGATCGATACCGACAGGAAAATTAATATAAACAGAAGCTGTGTTTTTTTCATAGTACGGGATTACATAAAGTAATTATTTCACAGGAAAAGGATTTAGAAAAATAGTGGTAATTTTTTTTAAATCATAATATTCGGTGTATTTTTTTGAGTGTATATAGTAATTAGGAGGTATTATATAACAAATAGCTGTTATATTGGTAGTAAACAGGCTTTCCTTTGTATGCAAGTGCCACAAACTACTCACTTATCTATATGACGCCCGCGGGGGGAAATAGATATTTCCATCGCTATTACCAGTATTAACCCATCCTGTTAAAAAAATCCCTTAGCTGCATTTATATAAACGAAATCTTTTTAAACATTCAGTTACTTTTGCTCTTCATAAAAAAAATAGCTATGCTGGGTCCCGTATTAACTAGGAATGATAAACAGGCAAGAATATTAATAGGAGTTGTTTCAGTTGCAGTTTTTGCTGCGATAGCGGCAACAGGAAGAATAAAACTGGATGTAGAACTGGGTTTTGATAAACACCTGTTTGCCAAAATCAATGCAGTTATAAATTCTCTTGTGAGTGTTTTACTGGTAGCAGCATTAATAGCAGTAAGAAAAAAAAATTACCAGGCTCACAAAAAAATAATGCTCACCGCTATTGTATTGTCGGTGTTGTTTTTAGTTTCTTATATCTGCCATCATTTATTTACCGGGGAATCAAAGTTTGGTGATATTAATCATGACGGGATACTGAGTGATGATGAAAAATTACAGGCGGGAAGTTTACGAATGATTTATTATGCCATTTTGGGAACTCATATTTTACTGGCTGCAATTATTTTACCAATTATTTTATTTACTGCCTACCGGGCATTGATTGCAGAATGGCCAGCTCATAAAAAGATAGCCCGTATTACCTGGCCCCTCTGGTTTTATGTAGCTGTTACGGGGGTAGTGGTATATTTTCTTATCAGTCCTTATTACTAATAAGTAAATTAGGGCATGGAAAAAAAGAATGGCACTGTTCGGGTTTTACAATTATTATTTATGGCCATGTTATATGGGCAAATACTATTTGCCATACTGGTACTTGTTTTAGTAAAGGCCGGATTGTTTAATGGAGTAATTGAAACTGAAACAGAGCGCATTTTTGAAGCGGTTTGTTTGGGTGTTTCTTTTATAGCTATTGCAACGGCTTTTGTTTTGTTTAAAAGGAGAATAGAACAGGTTAAAGCAATTGCCAGTTTGTCCGGGCGATTTACAGAATACCGTAATGCCTGTGTTATAAAATATACCTTATTGGAAATACCCTCCCTGCTGGCAGTTGTTTTTTATATGCTGACAGCCAAATGGAATTTTTTACTAATAGCAGTTATGATGATTTTTATTTTCATGTCGCAAAATCCTATACGGCAAAGAATAAAAGTTGAACTGGGTGTTGATGATATAGAAATTGATAAAATAAATAATTTAAAAGAGTAATTCTTTTGCCGGATCCCAGAAATGTTTTTCGAAATCAATAATGATATCTTTCTTAATTTTTATTCCTTCTTTCTTCAACAGTTCTTCCATTTTAGACGGTGGATTAAAATGAGCTTTTGCGCTTAACATTCCCAGGCGGTTTACCACCCTGTGTGCAGGAACTTTTGGTGTAACAGAACCACTTCCATTCATTGCCCATCCTACCATACGGGCCGACATTTTGGTGCCAAGGTAATTGGCAATGGCGCCGTAAGAAGTAACCCTCCCTTTGGGAATTTGGCGAACCACATCATACACATCAGCAAAAAAAGATTCACCTTTTTTTCTTTTGCCTGCAAGTGGGTCGTTTAGCAATGATTTTTTTGGATATGTGGAATTAGTATTCTTTTTCTTCATGCTTCCTTAAAGATAATAATTCAGCCCGTTTTGATCCGGGTACATTTTTATATTCATAGTGACAATTGACACAACCATTGGCACAACAGTTACCTTTTCCAAATGACACTTTGCGGTAAGCACCATATAACCCTTCTGGTTGTAATAAAAATCTTCTTCAACCAATTTGTTCATCCCATGCTATTATTTTTTTATTTTGGATGGAACTTCGAATAAATAATTTTTCCTGTTTCTGAGGAATGAAAATGAGAATTTATTTACTACGCTACGTTTCTTTATCAAACACTATTTGTTTTAATTCATCATCTTTATCGGGAATTACAGCCGGCAATTTAAACTGCAGGTAGAAAATACTTTTGCTTTGTGCAATGTCAAGCCCCTCATAATGCGTTTTTATCTTCAATACTTCCTCAATTGCTGACTGTGCATATACATTATCAATGTCTTTAACCAGTGTAAGGCCAAAAAGTTCAATCACTATTTTGGTAAAATGATAAAGTGCCGGGGAATCTGTTTTAAGATGGATAGATGCATCCGGCGTTAGAAATTTTTTATATAATCTTAAAAACTTTGGATGTGTTAATCTTTTTTTTGCTTTGGACTTTCGTAATTGAGGGTCAGGAAAAGTGAGCCAGATTTCCTCCACTTCACCGGGAGCAAAATAGTCAGCTATTTTATCAATTTGTGTACGCAGGAAGGCTCCGTTGTTTAATCCTTCATCGATACATTTTTTAGCACCAATAAAAATGCGGTTGCCTTTTATATCTACCCCAATAAAATTCCTGTTGGGGAATAAACGGGAAAGACCAACAGTATATTCACCTTTGCCACAGGCGAGTTCGAGAGTAATGGGATTGCTGTTATGAAAAAAGTCTTTCCATTTACCCGGCATCTCCTGCGGAGACTCCAGAACATTATGAAAAGACTTTATAGCTTCGAAACGTATTAATTTTTTATGGCCCATAACGGCCGCAAAAATACAGGTAAAAGCTATGACTTAAGTAAACCTGTTTTGCGGATGAAATTATAAATATAACAGCCTACACAAATATTTCCCAGCGACTCTAACAATGCAAAAGCGCCGAGCACTACGGCCAGTATATTACTGATATTAAGCCAACCTGTAAAAAAGAAAATGATAATAGCAACACAAAACAATAACCCAATTTTTGCAGCAAATGATTTGGGCGGAGCAAACATTGGTTTCCTGGCCCCACCGAAAAACAAATCATTTATTTTATCGGCAATAAAACGAAGCAGGCTGTATTGCTTAAAACCAAAGCCTCTTATTGCAAAATCTGCTGTTAAAAAAATAAAGAGGATAATATTTCCACTTAATAAAAAAAACAGAACTAATACAGCTACGAAGAATGCAATAATTCTTACTGTATTTTCATTTACCGTTGCATTGTTTTGTGCTGCCATAAATACTATTAAAATAAGCCTTCAATAGAAAGATATCTTTCACCGGTATCGTAATTAAATGTCAATACTTTACTGCCGGCCGGAATTTCAGGTAATTTTTTTGCTACAGCCGCTAAGGATGCACCGCTGCTGATACCAACAAAAATGCCTTCTTCTTTTGCACTGCGTTGTGCAAAAGCAAAAGCATCCTCTTTACTTACCTGTATAGTTCCATCCAAAACATCTATATGTAAATTGGTTGGAATAAATCCTGCTCCAATTCCCTGTATAGGATGCGGGCCCGGGGCTCCTCCACTTATTACAGGAGACAATTCTGGTTCAACTGCAAATACTTTTAAGTTGGGAAATTTCTTTTTTAATACTTTACCCACACCCGTTATATGGCCACCAGTTCCAACGCCGGTAATTAAATAATCAAGTCCTTCAGGAAAATCTGCTGCAATTTCTTCAGCTGTAGTTTTTATATGCACTTCAATATTCGCTTCGTTATCGAACTGTTGCGGCATCCATGAATTAGGGGTACTGGCAATTAATTCTTTTGCTTTTGCAATTGCCCCATTCATTCCTTTTTCTCTTGGTGTTAATTCAAAAGTGGCGCCGTATACACTCATTAGTCTTCTTCTTTCCAGACTCATACTTTCAGGCATAACCAAAATAAGTTTATAGCCTTTTACTGCTGCAACAATGGCTAAACCAATTCCCGTGTTTCCGGATGTGGGCTCAATAATTACACTGTCTTTGTTCAATAGTCCTTTTTGTTCGGCATCTTCAACCATTGACAAGGCAATGCGATCTTTAATACTTCCACCAGGATTGGCTCTTTCCATCTTTGTCCATACTTCAACATTGCCAGGAAAAAGACGGTTTATTTTTACATGCGGTGTGTTGCCAATTGTGTGTAATACATTATTTGCTTTCATTTTTCTGTTTATTTAAATAATAAAATTGATTGGTTCATTAAAGTCTTTTCTGTCCCTGACTGTTGTCTGGTCTTTATGATATACAATGCTGAATGCAGGTACGCTTTCGGTTATCCAGGTATTACCACCAATAATACTGTCGTGGCCAATTACAGTGCTGCCTCCCAGAATGGTACTTCCGGCGTAGATTACAACATTGTCTTCAATAGTTGGATGTCGTTTAGATTGAGCATCTTCTTTTCTTACAGCTAATGCTCCTAATGTTACTCCCTGGTATATTTTTACATTTTTGCCAATTATAGTTGTTTCGCCAATTACCAAACCTGTTCCATGATCTATAAAAAAAGGAGAGCCAATTGAAGCGCCGGGATTTATGTCAATTCCGGTTTTACTATGGGCCCACTCACTCATCATTCTTGGAACCATAGGAACATTTAAAAGAAACAATTCGTGCGACAGCCGGTGAACAATGATAGCTGAAAATCCCGGGTAGGATAAAATAACTTCTTCAAGGGAAAAAGCTGCCGGGTCAAACTCTAATATAAAATTGGCGTCTTTAAGAAGTTTGTTTTTTATTTCTTCCAGTGAATCAAAATATTGACTGGTAACGTCCATTACATCCAGTTCGGTTGTTTTGGAGATGGGAGATAAAATCTCGAAAAGTTGTTTTTGTAAAAGCAACTGCAAGGAGCCATGTTTTTTTAAAAAATCCTTTTCGTCTTGTACAACCGGAAACATGTAATCAATCAAACCTTCTGTAAACTGAGTGATTTTGTTCCTTGAAGGAATATTGGAAGAAAGCATGTACCCCGGATAATTTTCCATATTCAGTTTTTTAAAAAAGAAACACTTTTTCAGGGATGGTAAGTATATTTTAAACTAAGATTTACATCCCTTCAATAAAAACAATGCAACAATAATGATATTCTATATGGTTTCTAAAATAACACCCCGAAAATAACAATTATCCTATTAAGCAAGTAGACTTTTGTAGAATCTTTTATTAATAAAAAGCCAATAAAAAACCCCCGCTATTGACGGGGGAGATAGTTTTTTTAAGCGATCGGGATTGTTTACTGACATGAGAAAACAGCTGTAGGGGGAGGACTCGAACCTCCACGGGGCAGTTAGCCGCTGCACATCTGATTAGGGATGCGATCCCAAACCTAACTGGTGGTCAACCCCAGTCGGTCCTGCTGCAGACAGGATCGGCGTTATGCAGTGTTTATCCTGTGGCCCCCACCCCCGAGACAAGAGGGTATGTCTGCCAAAGATTTCATCACCCCACAATCTTAAAGAACGAATTGCTGTAGAGGGAGGACTCGAACCTCCACGGGGCAGTTAGCCTTAGCACAAAGTTTCAGTGGTCGACCCTGGTCGCCAAGCTTTGCAGCTTAACGGCTCTATGCTATGTTTATCCTGTATCCCCCACCCCCGAGACAAGAGGGTATGTCTGCCAAAGATTTCATCACTCCACAGTATTATCAACGAGCTTGACAGGACAAATGTATAGCGTTTAAAGAAATCATTGGATAATTTCCAAGAAAAATTTTGTAAATATCGAAATTATTCAAATATTTGTTTAATAATTTAAAATTTTTCAAAAAACAACATGAAAACAACGGCAAAATTGAATTTGGATAAACTGGACCTGCAAATCATCCATGCTATGATGGAAAATGCGGCCATTTCTTATGCAGATTTGGGGAAACAATTATTTGTTTCCGGAGGTACCATTCACGTTCGTATTAAAAAACTCCAGGAATACGGGATTGTTAAAGGTACAAAATTGAATGTGGATACAAGACTGCTTGGCTACGATATTACAGCATTTGTGGGGATTTTTCTTGAAAAGAGTTCTTTATATGACCAGGTGGCAAAGGAATTAAAAAAGATTCCTGAAATCATCCGGCTCAATTATACAACTGGTAATTATAGTATGTTCCTTGAAATCGTTTGTAAAGACATGAACCAGCTGCGATTTGTATTGCATGATGAGTTGCAGAAAATAAAAGGTATCGAAAGAACTGAAACATTTATCTCACTGGACGAAAGTTTTAACCGGAATGTACAGGTAGTTATGTAATATTCATCCAGCAGAAAACATCCCTTTGAATAAACATTTAATTACATCGCTGTTTTTAATGATCCTGTTAAATTTGATCATTAAACCTGTTTGGATTTTTGGTATTGACAGGCAGGTACAACTGCAGGTTGGGGCAGCTGTTTATGGAAAATATTTTGCTTTAATCAGCCTTGTATATATTTTCAATATTCTTCTTGATATTGGAGTTACCAATTACGCCAATAGACATATTGCGGCAGATATTACTATAATTCCCGGTGTACTCGGCAATGGAATTACTGTAAAATTTATTCTCTCTTTACTATATGCAGTAATTATAGTAATTATTGCAAAAGCCAGCGGCATCAATGATTACAAACTTTTACTATTACTTATTTTGATGCAAATATTATCCAGCCTCCTGTTATTCGGACGGGGGATAGTCTCTGCCTTACAATTATTTAAAACAGATGCTTTTCTTTCTGTTTTTGACAAAACCCTGCTTATTATTATTGCCGGGTTTTGGTTGTATGGGTCACTAATTAAAAAAGCATTTACCATTTATGATTTTGCTTTGATGCAGGTTTTAACCATTGCATTAGCATTGGTAGTTTGTTTTTTTATTCTGTTAAAACAAAATGCATTTCAAAAACTTGTACTTAATAAGGCCGGGATTTCTAAAATTATTAAACAAAGTCTGCCTTTTGCTTTAACTGTTTTTTTTATGGGGTTGCATAACAGAACTGACGCTTTCCTGCTGGAACGGCTGCATATAAACGGACCATATGAAGCAGGCGTTTATGCTGCTGCATACAGGTTACTTGATGCGGCTAACATGGTAGGGTATTTATTTGCCGCTATGCTGGTTTCATATTGGTCAAAACAGAGACAGGAAAAAGAGGTATTAAAAAAATCATTGTTTTTTTCCCACCAGTTATTA
>JBLMVP010000495.1:0-8913 GCA_050256755.1 Sphingobacteriales bacterium
CCATTTTAAAGCGTTGGCAGCTTTATCATGCTCGGAGTGAGTAGTTATATTTGTCTTATTCAGCCATTGTAATGCCCTTTTTGATGCGTCAAATTCAACCGGTAAAGTAATTATTGAGAAAAGTGTTGAGGCCGCAAAAAGAATAATGCCTATTAACAATATAGTTGTATTGCCACCCCCAAAACCAAACATTCCCAAACCTGCTATGATAACCCATTGAGAAAGAGTGGTACTTACCTGGACGATTGGCACCAACCTGGAACGAAGCATGAGCATGGAGTAAGCCGCTGCATGCTGTACAGCGTGGCCACATTCATGTGCAGCCACAGCAGCCGCAGAGACATTACGGCCATTAAACACATCCGGACTTAGATTTACTGTTTTATTTGCCGGGTTATAGTGGTCAGCCAAAAAGCCATCTACTGATATGATTTTTACATCATAAATACCATTATCCCGCAGCATCTTTTCGGCTATTTCTTTGCCACTTAACCCGGATGAGGTTGGCACTTTACTATACTCCTCAAAGCGGCTTTTTAGCCTGGATTGAATTACCATCCCCAGCACCATAAAAACAAGGGATATGAGCATTATTCCTATCATATTTTTATACTATTTGAATTAACAGATAACAAAGAGCAACAAAAGAATAACCAATTTTTGAAATGCCCGATTTGACTCCCGAAAAAAATATTTTTAAGCCTATTTGGCAGCCTTTTTGGCATGCGTAATTTGTTGATTGCCAAAGAGACAAAATTTGGCAATCTCCTCCCATACCGTAGATAACTAATTGATTATTAATTACTAACAATCAAATTACCTATATACTAACAGTATAGCTCACACTTACAAAAAAATTATGCACAAGACCCAAAATTAATTTTGTAATGTTCCGGCAATTTGTAATTTAGTGCCAGAATTTAATGGGTTAGTAAGTACAAAGGGTCAGCAGAAATGCCGACCCTTTTACTTTTATATCACTTCGATTTATCAAAATAAATTCTTTCACTTTTCTATTTATTAATTTTCATTCAGCATTAACTAATAACCGAATAATATCTTTTATTACCAACCCTATTTTATAATTTTAATTTTCATTTCAGTAAAAAATTTTGATGAGTAAAGTTAAGACTGCTTTTTTTTGTTCCAGCTGCGGATATGAATCAACAAAATGGTTAGGCAAATGTCCATCCTGTAATCAGTGGAATTCTTTTATAGAAGAAGTTATTACCAAAGACAATAAACTTTCTGAAACTGACTGGAAAAAATATTCAACAGATAAAAAAGAAATCAAAACAATTTCTATAAGCGAAGTAGTAAGCAGTGAAGAAAAAAGAATCCCAACAACTGACAATGAACTAAACCGCGTATTGGGTGGCGGTATTGTTCCGGGAAGTATTGTTTTAGTTGCCGGTGAACCCGGCATTGGAAAATCAACGTTGTTCCTGCAAAATGGATTACAATTAAAAAATATTGTAACACTTTATATCAGCGGAGAGGAAAGCGAACAACAAATAAAAATGCGTGCCGACAGATTAAACATCAGCAATGAAAATTTTTACCTGCTCACCGAAACCAGCACCCAGACTATATTCCAGGAAATTAAAAAATTAAAGCCGCAACTGGTTATTGTTGATTCTATTCAAACATTACAATCACCCTATATTGAATCATCGCCCGGAAGTATATCGCAAATAAGAGAATGTGCTGCAGAGTTTCAGCGTTTTGCAAAAGAAACGCATACACCCGTTTTTTTAATTGGTCACATTACAAAGGAAGGAAGTATTGCCGGTCCAAAAATTTTAGAGCATATGGTTGATACTGTTTTACAGTTTGAAGGAGACCAGCATTATGCTTACAGAATTTTAAGAACGTTAAAAAACCGTTTTGGTTCCACTGCTGAATTAGGTATTTATGAAATGACAGATAAAGGAATGAGAGCGGTTACCAATCCATCTGAAATTTTAATTACACAAAAAGAAGATCAGTTAAGTGGTGTGGCGATATCAGCTACCATTGAAGGAATGCGTCCTTTATTAATTGAAGTGCAGGCTCTGGTAACACAATCTGTTTATGGCACACCACAGAGAACAGTAAGCGGATTTGATTTGCGCCGCTTACAATTATTATTAGCAGTATTAGAAAAACGTGGTGGATTTCATTTTGGTGTTAAAGATGTATTTGTAAATATTGCAGGTGGGTTAAAAGTGGAAGACCCCTCAATAGATTTGGCAATGGTTTGTGCCTTACTGAGTTCATACGAAGATATTCCGGTACCGCAGCAAATCTGTTTTGCAGGGGAAGTTGGCCTGAGTGGAGAAGTAAGAGCAGTTAACCGTATTGAACAGCGTATTGCAGAAGCCGAAAAATTAGGTTTTGAAAAAATAATGGTAAGTAAATACAACCAAAAGGGATTGGGTAATCAGAAGTTTGGTATTGAAATCATTACTGTTGGAAGAGTGGATGAAGTTTACCGTCATCTTTTTTGATAAATGAAAGCAGTTCATCAAATAGTCAATGGGCTAACCCAGCTTTTCTTTCCGCATACTTGTGCAGGATGTGGCAGTGATTTATTAGGGAATGACAATTTAATTTGTATTCAATGCTTAGCCAATTTACCCGAAACCAATTTTGCCGGACACACTAACAATCCTGTTGAAAAAATATTTTGGGGAAGAATTCCGGTAAAAGCTGCAATGACAGGTTTTTATTTTTCAAAACATGCCATTATCCAAACGCTCATTCATCAACTCAAATACAAAGGCAATAAAGAAATTGGTGTATTCCTCGGAAACCGGCTTGGTTTACAATTAAAAGAAGCCAACCGCTTTAATCAAATAGATGCCATCATTCCTTTGCCTCTTTTTCCCGATAAACAAAAACGCAGAGGCTATAACCAGGCATCCGTAATTGCTGATGGCATCAGTGAAATTATTTCGGCACCGGTTTGGAATAATATAATAACAAGAAGAGTTTATACCGATACGCAAACTCACAAAGGAAGGATTGACCGCTGGCAAAATGTAAAAGAAAGTTTTGATTTACTCAACAGCGAATTAATTCAAAATAAACATCTCCTTTTAGTAGATGACGTTATTACCACCGGGGCAACAACTGAAGCATGTGGCAGTGTGCTGTTATCAGCAAATAATATTCAATTGAGTATTGCTGCCCTTGCATATGCCACCGATTAATATTTATTCATCACACTATTTTTAAGCTGCAAGCGTTATTTTTGAGTTCCATGAAGATATTTGCTTACATAACCCTGCTTTCCTTTTTAATTTTATCCATTATTTCCTGCAAAAAAGAAAAACTTTTGACAGATGCCGGAGCTACTTTAGCTTTTAGCAACGACACATTAAAATTTGATACTGTTTTTACCAGTACCGGTTCCATCACGCAATATTTCACTATCGTTAATCCCAACAAACAAAAAATACAACTATCCTCAGTTAAGTTAATGGGTGGTACTGCTTCTGCTTTTAAAATAAATGCAGATGGTATTTCGGGACCCGCTATCAGCAATATTGAAATTGAAGCCAACGACAGTATTTATGTATTTGTGTTAGTAACCATTAATCCCAGTATAGCTAATCTTCCTTTTGTGATTAATGACAGCATTCAAATAAACTGGAATGGAAATACGGTGTATAAACAATTAGAAGCATGGGGACAGAATGCCCACTTCCTCCGAAATAAATTAATTGACGTTAATACCACCTGGAATAATGATTTACCTTATGTTATTTTGGGGGGATTACAGGTAGACACAAATATCAATTTAACTATTAACCCGGGTGTAAGAATTTATTCGCATGCCGATGCTCCTTTTATTGTTGATGGCACATTGACAGTAAATGGCACTAAACAAGATAGTGTGGTATTTAGAGGAGACAGGTTAGATGAAGATTATCGTGACTTCCCCGGATCCTGGCCTGGGATCTATTTCAGGGCAAACAGTAAGGACAATGAACTGACTTACGCTATTATTAAAAATGCTTACCAGGCTGTAGTTGCCGAAAAAGCATCCGGCAATGCCAACCCCAAAGTAAAATTATCGCAATGTATTATTGATAATATTTATGATGCCGGAGTGTTAGGAGTACAATCCAGTATTACTGCAGACAATTGTTTAATCAGCAATTGCGGTAATAATGTTGCTATTGAGTTGGGTGGAAATTATGCCTTTACTCATTGTACTATCGCTACCTACTCATCAACATTTATCAATCATAAAAACCCGGTAGTTTTTGTCAGCAACGCACTTAAACAAAACAACCAGTTATTTACAGATAATCTAACAGTTAATTTTACCAATTGTATTATCTGGGGAGAAAATGGAACTGCAGAAGATGAAGTGGTGATTGATAAACAGGGAAGCAATACTTTTAATATAACCTTTGATAACGTTCTTTATAAGGTTACAACCGACCCATCTAATGCAATATTTACCTCTTGTATTAAAAACCAGGCGCCGGTATTCGACAGTATTGATGTAAACAGAAGATATTATGATTTTCATTTAAAAGCAGAATCACAGGCTATTAATAAAGGTAAGGCTACTTTATTAACAATTGACCTTGACGGCAACCCCAGAACTAATGGTTTACCCGATTTAGGCTGTTATGAAAAACAATAACAAAGTATTGACATAATTAACAACAAATCGAGCCTATTCTTCTTAAATTTGTTTCCTTTCCAACCAATCCTTCAACAGGATAAAAATTTAAATTATTAATAAAAAAATAAAACCATGAAAATTCTCTTAGTTTCATTATTAGTGATGATGGCTGCGTCCACTTCCGTCTATGATTTTAAAGTAAACGGATTAATAAAAGGACAGATTGATTTCAGCCAGTACAAGGGCAAAAAGATTTTAATTGTTAACACCGCCTCCAAATGTGGTTTCACTCCGCAATATGAAGGATTGGAAAAATTGTATGAAACGTATAAAGACAAGTTAGTGATTGTTGGCTTTCCTGCCAATAATTTTGGTGCACAGGAACCGGGGGCTAATGAAGAGATCGCTGATTTTTGCAAAAAAAATTATGGCGTAAGTTTTCCGATGGCAGCAAAAGTTTCTGTTAAAGGCGATGATATAGCTCCCCTGTTTAAATGGTTAGTTGAGCAATCTAATGCATTAGCCAATGGTGTGAGCGAAGAAAATGCCAGCAGGAAACAATTTTTAAAGGACCCCATTAAATGGAACTTCACCAAATTCTTACTTGATGAAAATGGAAAGCTGATTGATGTATTCCCCAGCAAAGTAAAACCAATGGACGAAGTCATTACAAATTATCTGAGTAAGCCATAATTAAGTTCTCATAGATAAAATTAAAAGCGATGAAAAATTTCATCGCTTTTTTTTATTAAATCGTTAATAAGAATGAATACGGTATCAAAATCACTTCAACGCAATCAAATTATTTATAAAAGAAACTCCAGCCTCTGATCAGGTTGGGGGTAGTGAAACTATGGCTATACAAAAGAGCTGATATGGGGAATCCTTCATTATTTCGTTTAGTTTTTAAAGAATAGCCCAAAACTTGTCCGCCCAATTTAACCGAGTCAGTTGAGTTTTTATTTAAATATAAAGGAAGTAATGCGGTATAATTAAGCAAAGCATAGTCTAAATCTGTTATTGGATAATCCTTTATATATAAATCATCGTTTAAAAAAAAATTAGGTTCATTAGTATAAGTGTATGTAAAGGAATCCAAAAAAGAGGCGATAGAATCAGGCAATGCCAAAATAACATTCCCATTCTGAGATTCATATTCATAACCAGCTTTTTTAACAGGTTGCGTTGAATCAGATGGGTATTCAAAATATTCAGAAGAAACAAGTCTGTCTGACTCATAGTTAATTTTAAGCATGGAAACAGGCTTAATATCTCCACTAACTCCGCCAATTACAATCGGTTTTAAGAGTTGTATAGATGTCAATCTACCATTAGCATTATAAGCGTATTTTATTTTCCAGGTTATCACATTATAAGCAAGATAAATTCTATATTTTTCTACAATTTTGTTTCCTTCATAATTATAAACGATTTTACTAATAAGCTGGCTGTCGGGCGGAAATTGCAGGATATACCTATTGGCATAAGCAATTTTATCATTTTCATAAATAAATTTAATTGCTTCCCCATTACCGTAAACAATTGAATCAATTTTCAATTTCTGAGTTTGTACAGGCAAATCCTTTTTTTTACAGGCAATAAAAGCATTTTGAAAAACAATAAATGCGACTGCAGAAGATATGATAAGTGTTTTAATTTTCACTGCTATTCTATTTAATTTTCGCAAAATAATTTAATTCCTGTGAATCTAATAAAATTGAACAGTAAATAAATTTATAGTGTTACTTATCTTCGCAAGCGATGTTATTCAGCAACATAATAGGGCAAAAAGAAACCAAACAGCAACTGGCTGATTTGGTTCAGCAAAACCGGCTGAGCCATGCCCTGCTGTTTTTAGGTAATGAAGGAAGCGGCGCTTTACCAATGGCCATTGCTTTTGCCCAATTTGTAGTATGTGAAAAAGTGAATGGAAAAAATAAAGCAGTACTAGGACCTTCCTTATTCGGCAATGATTCAATACCCTCAAACAGTAATCAGCAACCGGCAACGGACGCTTGCGGCATCTGCCCTGCCTGCGTGAAAGCACATCAGCTTGTGCATCCTGATATTCATTTCTCTTACCCGGTTATTCCAAAAAAATCAGGCGATAAACCCGTGAGTGCAGATTATATTGGTGAATGGCGGGAGTTCATTGCACAATATCCTTATGGAAATGTGTACGACTGGCTGCAATTTATCGGCGCAGAAAATAAACAGGGAAATATTACCGCTGAGGAATGTAATGATATTATCCGCAAACTGAGTCTGAAAAGTTTTGAAAGCGAATTCAAAATTTTACTCATGTGGATGCCTGAATACCTGGGCAAGGAGGGAAACAAATTATTAAAACTGATTGAGGAACCTCCGCCCAATACTTTATTTATACTGGTGGCAGAAAGCGAGTCGCTCGTTTTACCTACTATAATTTCAAGAACTCAATTAGTAAAAATTCCACCAATTGACCCGGCGGAAGTGGAGCAAGCTCTTCTTCAGCGAACCAAACTATCTGAGGAACAGGCCAGGCAAATTGCCAGCGTTAGTGAAGGTAATTACCGGGAAGCCCTGCAGTTAATTCAGCATGCGGAAGAAGACTGGCAATCATTATTGCGGGAATGGCTCAATGTTACTCTAAAAACCGGCCCCATTGCCCAGGTAAAATGGGTGGAAGAGGTGAGCAAACTGGGACGTGAAAAGCAAAAACAATTTCTCCGTTATTTCAATCATCTGCTGGAGCAGGCTATCCGGATCCGGCTGATGGGAGAAGAAAATCTCCATTTACCGGAAAAAGAGAGTGATTTTGCCCAGCGGCTAAACAAAATCGCCGGGCTCAGCCAACAGCAGGCCATTATTGAAGAGCTGGACAAAGCCACCTACTATATTGAGCGGAATGCCAACGCCAAAATGCTCTTTCATGCCCTCACTATTAAACTAAATCACATCATTATCAACAAATCATTAATTTTGACCAATTGAGGCGGAAGATAGGTTGGGCTGAGGCAGAGCAATGTGGTGGTCGGGTTATCGAATTTTGAACATTGGTTATTCATAGATATATAGAACGATTGTAAGCCAATGAAACCTTTCTGATGACTATTGACCTGAAAGTACAAGTGTGCGACGCAACTGCTGCTTAATAGCAACCTCAATGTTAAGTACATTAATCTTCCTCCCCGCATTTTTAAATTTAAACTCCTTACTAAAAAGATATGGGATGTAGTTCGTGCAGTACGGGCGGAAGTAAAGTGCTCGGTTGTAAAAGTAATGGTGGATGCAGCACCGGTTCCTGTAACCGGATGAACGTGCATGACTGGTTAGCCAATCTTCCTTTTGCTGACCCTGAAAGTTCCTGTAAAGTGATTGAAATTTCTTTTAATAATGGCAGCCGTAAAGATTTTTACCGCAATACTACACTTCAGCTTTTTGAAAAGGGTGATATGGTAGCGGTAGAAGGAGTGAGCGGTTTTGATGTGGGCATGGTTAATTTAACCGGTGAACTGGTGCGCATACAAATGAAGAAACATGAAGTGAGGGAAGATGACCCGGAGATGAAAAAGATTCTGCGCCGTGCCGGTGAGCGTGATATAGAATTATATAAACAGAATAAAGCCCGCCAGGCAGGAGCACTTGCCAGGTCCCGTTCCATTGCTCTTGATTTAAAACTGGACATGAAACTGATTGAAGTGGAAATCCAGGCAGATGGACGTAAAGCCACATTCTTTTATACTGCTGAAGACAGGGTTGATTTCAGGGAGATGATAAAAATGTTTGCTTCCGAATTTAAAGTAAAAGTGGAGATGAAGCAGATTGGTATACGGCAGGAAGCAGCAAAGGTTGGCGGCATTGGAAGTTGCGGGAGAGAATTATGCTGCAGCACCTGGCTTACTGATTTTAAAAGTGTAACTACCACGATTGCCCGTTATCAAAATCTTTCTATCAATCAAACCAAGTTAAGCGGGCAATGCGGCCGGTTAAAATGCTGTTTGAATTATGAACTGGATACTTATTTGGATGCCCTGCAGGATTTTCCTGATAATGCAGATGTAATACAAATTACCCGTGGCAATGCTACTTTAATTAAAAAAGACATTTTTAAAAACCTGATGTGGTATGTACTGCCCGACAGTAATAAACAATACCCGCTTACTATAAAAAGAGTAAAAGAAATTAAATCACTTAATGCAAGAGGCATTAAGCCTGATGAATTAGAACCGGTAGATGTAACAACTGGTAAACCGAAAGAAGTAGAACCTGCATTTGCAGATGTGGTTGGGCAAATAAGTTTGCGTACC
>JBLMVP010000496.1:0-12220 GCA_050256755.1 Sphingobacteriales bacterium
TAACATTATAGCCACTACCATCCACCCGGTTATAGTAAGCCATAAAGGATGTTGGTAATCAGTAAATAATCTTTTTTTATTTACTGCCCAAAGCATTAATCCAAGGGATACAGGTAAAATAAACCCGTTAATCGTTCCTGCCCAAAGAAGAATAACGATTGGCTTACCCCATTGTATAAAGATGATGGTAGATATAAGAATGAATAAAATGATATGCCAGTTGCTTTTACTTTCCAGCGACGGATGTAATGTTTTGAAAAAAGAAATAGAGGTATAGGCTGAACCTACAACAGAAGTAATAGACGCCGCCCACATTACAATGCCAAATATTTTGTAACCAATTTTTCCTGCCGCATATTCATATACCGAAGCAGCGGGATTATCTGCACTTAACTGGTATCCTTTTATTACCACTCCCAATGCAGCCAGGAATAAAAGTACCCGCATAACGGATGCCAGTAAAATAGCGGTTACAGAACTTTTGGATACCAATGGCAGCGATTCTTTTCCTTTAACTCCTGCATCCAGTAATCGATGGGCGCCTGCAAATGTTATATAACCGCCTACGGTACCGCCTACCAGAGTAATTACAGATATCCAGCTGAATTTATCTGGAAAAAAAGTTTTCACTGCTACTTCTTTCAACGGAGGCTGAGTAATGATGGCAATATATAATGTGAGACCAATCATTAAGACGCCCAATATTTTTACAAACCAATCCATCACATCACCTGCCTCTTTTAAAACAAAAACAAGGATGGCAATAAAAGCACTTATAGCTGCACCATTTTGTACACTTATTCCAAATAAAGCGTTCAGTCCCAGCCCTGCTCCTGAAATATTACCAATATTAAATGCCAGCCCGCCAAATACAATTAATATGGTAAGAAAATGACCAATGCCGGGCAGCAATTCATTGGCGAGTACCGGGGCCCTTTTGCCACTTACTGTTATGATTCGCCAGATATTTAACTGGGCAAATACATCCAGTATAACGGACAATAAAATAACTGCCCCGCAACTTGCCAGTAACTGACTGGTGAATACAGCGGTTTGTGTAAGGAAGCCGGGGCCAATAGCAGAAGTGGCCATTAAAAATGCTGCTGCCAATAAAACCTGCCTGTTAAATTTATTTGCCAATACTATCGATTGAATGAATGAATACTGATTCCTTCGTTAATTAAATGTTGATGTAATGATTGTGCAAATTGAACTGCATTTTTCCCGTCGCCATGGATGCAGATAGTTTCAGCCTGTAAAGGGATGATGCTCCCATTAATACAGCTAACAGTTTTTGTTTTGATTATTTGCATTACCTGCTGAATTGCTTTTGCTTCCTCTTCAATTAAGGCGTTGGATAAAGTTCTTGGTGTTAAGCTCCCATCTGGTTGATAAGTTCTGTCGGCAAAAGCTTCGCCAATAAATTTAATTCCATAAGCAGTAGAGGCTTTTTCCATTTCACTATTTGGTGAACCATAAAACAATAAACTTTTATCAAAATCTTTTATAGCATCAGCAATTGCCGTGGCGATAGAAATATCTTTTGCTGCCATATTATATAAGGCACCATGAGGTTTTACATGTTGCAATTTTTTGCCAAATGATGTTGCCATCTTGGATATTGATTGAATTTGTTGTTTGACGATGGAGTAAATTTCTCCCGCCGGTAAATTCATATTCGTTCTTCCAAAATTTTCTTTGTCGGGGTAGGAGGGGTGTGCCCCAAAGGCAACTTTATATTGCAAACATAATTCAACAGTACGCTTCATGGTATCTTCATCACCTGCATGAAAGCCACAGGCAATATTGGCTGAACTGATGAAGGGCATAATCGCTTCATCATTACCCATACCTTCACCTAAATCACAATTGAAATCAATAAACGGCATTAAGAAAATATTTGACGGACTTTGTCCTGTATTTGCTGCAATCGTTGTTCCTGTTCCAAATATAATTGTTCTGCTTCCTCTAATGAAATCAATGTGAAAGAAATTTTATCGCCGGGTTTTAATTGGGCACAAATGCAGTGATCAGCTTCAATGATATGGGCTATGCGGGGATAACCACCCACGGTTTGGCAATCGGCCATTAATGCAATAGTTTGCCCGTCAGGCAGTAGTTGAACATTGCCTTTGGTTACAGCAGATGAAATCATTTCTTTTTTTTGTGAAAGCGATAAAGGGTCACTTTTTAAACGATAACCCATGCGGTTATAATCATTACTTATACTGAAGTTATTAGATACCAGCAGAAGCTTTGAGTAATCCGCCAGTAATTCGTATTCTGGTCCTTTGATGATGCGTATGGATTTTGAAAATATTTTTGGTGAGAGTGATTTATCTAAATTGAAATATAAATTCTTTTTTAAAAGTTCTTTAATGTTTTCAGAAAGTTTGGATGGTTTGTTTTGTGCAAAAAGCTGGTCGTTCTTTTTAATGATTCTTCCCATGTATCCACCGCTGCCGGAAAGAAAATGAGTGCTGTAACTGTTTAAAAATAAATCTGCTTTAAACCCTCCGGCAATGGCCATATATAATCTGAACCCGTCTGTTGGTTTGTGTAACTGGATAGTTGTACCTGCTTCAACCAGCAATGGCTCAAACAATGAAAGTTCTTTGTTATTGATTTCAGGAATTAAACCCCCACCGCAAAAACTGACTATAGCATCTTCCTCAAATAAAAAAAGATGGGGTGATTGCACTATTTCCAAAACAGGTAAATTCATTTCATTTCCCACTAAAATATTGGCCAGCCTGCTTGAAAAGGTTGACATCGACCCACCGATACTGATACCATAAGACTGGTAATTATTTCTTCCATGGTCCTGGATAGTTGTTTGAATGCCCGGCTGTAATACTTTAATCATGGCTGTGCTGATTCATTAAACGTTTCCTTACTGATTGGGATAAATTTTATTTTATCACCTGTATTTAATAAAAAGGGGTTTTCACTTTCTTTATTGAATAATTTAAGTGCTGTGCGGCCAATGATATTCCATCCACCCGGACTTTCTAAAGGATAAATTCCTGTTTGATTCCCTGCAATAGCAACCGAGCCCGCCGGAACTTTTAATCTTGGTTGACTTTTGCGGGGTGTTGCAATGCTGTCAGGTAAAATACCAAGATAGGGAAAACCGGGAGAGAATCCCATCATAAACACATGATAGATTGCTGATGTATGAATACGGACAATTTCTTCTTTTGATGTGTTGTGACAGGCAGCAACTTCATTTAAATCCACTCCAAATTCTTCATCATAACAAACAGGTATTTCAATAATCTTTGTTTGTATGGAAGGATTTTGTTCAGGTTGCCATTTTTCCAGTGCTGTTTGCAAAAAAGATTTCATCCATTTAGATATGCCAGCCTTGCTTTCGGGTATTTCTTTTATTATTTCAAGAGGGTTGTAATAGATGGTAAGTGTACAGTAAGCTGGTACAGTTTCAACAAAACCAGGAATATTTAATTGATGAATATATTGATGCAGCGATAAAACTTTATAATGATTTTCCTCGCTGATGTTGTTTCCAGCTTCTATCGTGATTGCTTTTTCGCTTAATGGATAAATATGAATGTAATTATTCATGCAGCTTTATCAGCATAGATTTTAAACTATACGTGAATAAATTATTTGTTTAGTCATTAAAGGGTAGAAAAGATAAAGTAATAAACTAATTCCCCTTCTTGTCTTTTTTTTCAAATAAACGTTGAAAGAAACCTTTTTTCTTTTTTTGTTTACTGGAAGTATCTCCCGGAATAATAGCAGGTGTTTTATCTACAGATGATTTTTCTTTATTATTTTTTTTTGCTTCATCAATCACTGATTTTTCTTCATCCGTTAATTTTGATTCGGGGCCAATATTATTGACAGGGTTATTATTAATAAAGTCATCTTCATTCCCATTGCCAATATATTCACCTTCTGCATCCGGGACATTAATTAAATTAGGATCAGAATAATCGAATACCGGCGGGTTATCAGCAGCAGCAGGTTTTACAAATTTTGCATCGGGGTCTATACCCAATGTTTTATCGTTATAAACTTTGTCAAAGAAATAAGCCCATTCTGGCATGGCCACTCTTGCACCGTCACCCTGCATTTTTAAAAAAGGATCATCACAACCCACCCAGGAACCGGCTAACAGTTGCGGAGTATATCCCATAAACCAGCAATCCTGGTTATCATTTGTAGTTCCTGTTTTACATCCCAGTTCAACAGTACGACCCAATAAACCCGGTAAGCGGCGGGCTGTTCCTATTTGCGTAGCACCTCCCATCATCTTTACCATAGTATAGGCGCTTACTTCACTGATTACCTGTTTACGTTCAGGTGCAAATGCTGCCAGCACATTCCCGTTGCGATCTTCAATGCGGGTAATATAGTAGGGCTTTGTATTAAAACTTCCACCTGGGAACATAGTATACACCTGCATCATTTCAAATAAAGAAACATCACCAGCACCCAAAGCAATAGAAGGATAGGGTGGAATCTCTGAAGTAATACCACATTTTTTTGCAAAATCAATTGTTGCATTCACACCAAATTGATTCATTAAATAAGCAGCACCGGGGTTTAAAGATTTAGCCAGGCATACATACATCGGTCCACCTCCACCGGTAATCATTTTACCTCCTAAATTAATGGGACCTGCCGGTAATACCTGGTCGGGTGTATAACCATTCTCAACAGCTAATGTATAAAGTATAGGTTTGAAAGTTGAGCCAACCTGTCTTTTAATTTTTACGTTAGCATGATCAAGTTTGTAAGTTTTAAAGCCGATACCGCCTACCCATGCTTTTACTTCGCCTGTAATTGGATCCATTGCCATGAAGGATGACTGAATCATACTTCTGTGATACTTGATAGAATCCATGGGTGTCATAATAGTATCTTTTTCCCTTTTGGCATTCCATGCAAAGACTTTCATTTTGGCTTTGGTATGAAAAATCTTTTTTATTTCCTCGTCGCTAACACCATCCTCTTTAAGATTTTTATAGCGTTCACTGTCTTTCATGGCTCTTTCCAAAATACTTTCTCTTCCCTTCCATGCTGTCCCATTTTTTATATCCGGTCTTTGTGCATAAGATTGTTGTAATGCGCTTACATGTTTTGCCACCGCCTCTTCTGCATACATCTGCATACGCGGATTGATAGTGGTATAAATTTTCAATCCGTCTATATATAAATTATATGATTTGTCATTATGCTTTTTATGATCTGCACACCATTTTTTCATTTCCTCACGCAATACATCACGGAAATAAGGAGCCAAACCGGTGTTTTCGTCTAATTTTTTATAATTAACGGGGATGGGTAAATCTTTTAAACGCCTGCCTTCTTCTTCTGTCAGCTTGCCTGCTTTAATCATTTGATCCAATACGGTATTCTTCCGGTTAAAAGCATTTTTTGGATTTTTTATGGGGTTGTATAATGTGTTTCCTTTAAGCATACCAACCAGTGTTGCAGCTTCTATAATTTCTAAACGGTCAGGTTCTTTTTGGAAATAGGCTTTGGACGCATTTCTTATCCCGTAAATTTCATTGCCATAAGGAACGGTATTCAGATAAAGAGCCAGTATTTCTTCTTTGGTAAAATTTCTTTCCAGTTTAATGGCTACAATCCATTCTTTTAATTTTTCAATTAGCCTTGTGGCTTTGTTTTCGCTTCCCTGGTTCAATAAATTCTTTGCTAATTGCTGGGTGATAGTGCTGCCGCCACCACCACTACCTAGGCGGGCGATGGCTCTTGCTAAACTTTTCGCATCAATACCACTGTGTTCATAGAACCGTTCATCTTCCGTTGCGATTAAAGCATTAATAACATTGGGAGAGATGTCTTTATATTCTACATTAGAACGATCCTGTAAATAATATTTGCCCATAACGGTACCGTCAGAAGCAATTACTTCACTGGCCAGTGATGCAGAAGGGTTTTCCAAATCTTCCAATGTAGGTAGTTTGCCAAATAAACCCCAGTTAACTAAAAGGATGATGGCCAGAAATAATCCCCAACCAATAAAAAATATTCTCCACAGATACCGAACTGAATTTTTCATATTCAAGAAAATGAGTTGTTGTTAAGTCAAAAGCAGTTTTCAAAGCTATGAAAAATCAGCTTGCAGGTTATGATAGAATGCGTTAAAATTTGCCGGGCATATTTTGTTCAAGAAAGCGGCGATATTCACCCGTATTTTTCCTTGTTTTCAACAGTTCCAGGTTTTCAGGTGAAATAATTATAAAGCTGTATCTGCCGCCTTTTAACCAGGGCACAATCTGTTTGGTTTTTTCTTTTAGTTCCAGCGCATAATCAGTGGCTTTTAAAGCATCACTAAACTGGCTGAAGATATTGATAGAGGTGCTGTCGTCAATCTTAATTCCTGATACCTGTATATCTTCACTATTATGATAGTTGCTGTTATACCGGTTAAAGGCATTGCGGCTTTCGTTTACATAAATACCATCTACATTTTCCAGCACCATCGCTACAAAATGAATTGTTTGCGGAGTGAATGTATAAGCTTTTATAACTTCGGCAGGTCTTACTGCTATGCTATCTTTTCTTGCTTCAATTTTTGCAGGCTGTGATACAACGGGTTTATCCGTTTGAACTGGCTTCTTTACAGGCGGCTTGGCTTCTGCTGTTTTTTGTTCTTTTGTTGTAGTAAGATTTTTTATGTCTTCCGGAACTATTACCTGCTCCTCTTCAGCTCTCGTAACCTGCAGGTTGGTTAAATAATTTTCTATCTCTGATCTTTTTGAAAGTACTTCTTTCATGTTTTGTGCTTTTTCAAAAAGTGGAGAGCTGGGATATAAAAGCGTTAATTTATCCAGTACATCAATAGCCATACTGTCTTGCTTTTGTTTAATATGATACAATGCTTCTACATACAATAACTGCGGGGTCCAGTTATTGTTGCCAAATACTGAATCTGCTTTTTTCTTTTCTGCAAATGCCTCGTCAAATTTTCCTGACAGCATTAAATCATAAATCTGCTCATATTTTTGAGTAGCAGCATCTTTTGATTTCACAGCACCAGATTCAAAATTCTGTAATAGATTATTGTAACGGGTGGCTGTATACTTGTTCTGTAATATGGATTTATAATAATCACTTTTGTCTTTATTACCTGCTTTTAGCCAGCAGTAGTATAAATTAAACACCGTTTCCGCTGCATATTTATCTTCTGGAAATCTTTGATATAATTGTTCATAGGTTTCAGCAGCGGCACCATAATCTTCCAGTGCATTTTTATACAAACCACCCAGCACAAAAAGTGAGGAGGCGATAGTATCATTTGATATTTGCAATTGCTCCTCAGTAAATGGAATAGTTGCTTTTAATGCTTCCACATTTATTTCTCCTGTATATTTATCACTGCCGGGACCTGTGTTATTATCATCCGTTGTCTGGTTATCGCCGCCTGAACTGATGATTTTACTGTTAACAGCACCAATGCGGCGCCAATTATCTGTATTCGTTCTTTTACCCCATTTGGCTATAAATTCACTGAAACCTCTTGCTTTGGCCGCAGCGTTATAAAAGTACCATTCACCTTTATCTGTGCTTCCGCCGGAAAACAAATCATTCACCTGTCCACCGGCTTTATTAACTGCGGGGTTACTGGTTATAGGTGCTTCTTCTTTTAATCCCTGTTCTTTTCTTAATTTTTTTACCAGCTTTTTGAGTAACACATCCAGTTCTGCTTCCGGCAGTTTGGCTAATTTCTGCAAACTGTCTTCTCTCTCAATTAACCCTGTTCTTTTAGCTACCTGGTGAAGAATGAATTTCCTTTTTTCCAGTTCTTCCTGCATATCTGCAATTGATTCATCGGCTAATTGTACACTATCAATGCAGGAGGCAGCCAGCCGGTAATTTTTTTGATTAAATGCAATGGCAGATAACTGAATATAGGATTTGTTATGGTATTCAAAATTGGGTGCAACAGCTTTGTTAATTGATTTTTGATAGGTATTAATTGCTGATGCTGTATCCTTTAATTTTAATTGCAGTTGTGCTGCGGAATAATATAATAAATCCCTGTACGCATCATATTTATCCCGGTGCGCCATTTTGAGCAAATCATTTATGGTTGACAGTATATCTTTATCATCAGTACCTCTCAGCAATTGCGCTTCATTCAAATCGGCATGTATTGCCATTAAAAGATTGGTGGTATGATTGCTGGATTTATTAAAATAGTTAGATGCTTTTTTAGGATCATTCGCTTTGGTGAGCAGTTGTGCCAGTAAATATTCCCGGCGGGCAAGGTCCTGCCTGTTAATGGCATTATCTAATGCTTTTTCGTAATGAACGGCAGCGCTATCCCATTGCTCCTGCTTATAAAAAATATAGGCCAGCAGTTCTGAATAAAAAGGATTTAACCGGGAAGGGAAATTCTTATCTGTCTTTAATAAATCCAATAAGGCAGAGGCTTCAACCAGCTGATTCATTTCAATATAATTCCTTGTTTGCCATAAAAGGGCATCGTTCCTGCTGGGTGCTGTGGAAAAAACTTTCCGGACGATTCCCCCTTTTTCTTTAGTAACAACATTAATGGAGCCTGTACTGCCATTGTTGTTAGAACCTATATAAACCTTATCTGTCTCCTTTCTGCTTGGATGAAAATTGTAGTTGATGAATTGAAAAGTCATTTGAGCGGAATCAAAGTCCTTTCTTATAAGGTAAGCTTTGCCGATAAGCAGGTATAAATTATCTACCCAGCTGTTTCTCAAATCATGTAAAAGGATACCTGCCGTACATTTTAAAAGGATAGAGTCAATTTCAGACTTTTCATTAGAAGTTATATCCAGCGAATAACCATAGAAGGAGAGAAGCTTGGAAAAATCATCTCTTTGCGCATCCGTTGCCCTTTCAATGATGGCATCAAACTTATTTTTGGCATTAAAGTAAAAATTATAGTGGCTGGCAGTATTCTGCATCAGCTTGCGGGGAAGGGTAAACTTTTTTTCCCCTGTTTTTTCTGACTTAAGAATTTTGCTTTCAAACAGGGGAGGCTTTTTTACTTCTATAGGAACACCTTCCTGGGCCGGGGCCTGAAAATATAATCCTGACAAAGTAATAAGCAGTAAGCTGACGATAATGTTCCTGATGGGTTTGGGCATGCCTGAAAAATCTCTCTTAATAACTGAATTTCAACAAAAATATTTTAAAAATACGGTTATTTTTATCCCCTTTAGCGCAGGCATTTACAAAATGGCTAATTTTAAAACCGGAAACTATCAATATGGCATTATTTGACCCTGCATCTACGTGGAAAAGATTACGTAACCGTTACCGCCTGGTAATAATGAATGACGACACTTATGAGGAGGTGGTGACATTTAAATTGTCCCGTTTGAGCGTATATATCACTCTTTGCACAATTTTTGTTCTGTTAGTTGGCCTGACTGTGGCTTTAATCGTTTTTACTGACCTTAAGTATTATATGCCCGGTTATGGAACGCAAAATCAAAAAAGGGAATTACAGCAACTGAAGATAAGGGTGGATTCACTGGAACTTTCCGTTAAACAGAAGGATTTATTCATGAGCAATTTAAAAACTATTTTAACCGGAGATGCCAAAACAAAATTAGACACCACCCAGTTAAAAGTACCGGAGGTGGAAAAAATTAATGAATAATAAATAATCTAATATTAAAATCAAAACACATGTTTTCAAGCAAATCAAAAGAAACACCTATGGAGCAAACAACAAAAACAACCACCAGCACCAGTGCCAGCATTATTGCTGCCGGTACAGAAATTACCGGGAATATTATTTGTGATGGCGATATAAGGATTGACGGAGTTTTAAATGGTAATGTAAATACTGCAGCTAAAGTCATCCTTGGCCCCGAAGGAACAGTAAATGGTGATATCGAAGCCAAACAGGCAGATGTTATGGGTAAGGTAAAAGGTAAAATCATTATTGCCGATATACTTAACCTTAAAGGCAAAGCACTGATTGACGGTGATATTTATACCGGTCAGCTGCAGGTGGAACCTACAGCTTCGTTTAACGGAAGCTGCCATATGGGTGCCGCTGCCGCCCCGGCTGTAAAAAATAACTTCCTGAGAACAGAAGCTGTTAAACAAACGGAGACAAACAAAGAAACTGAAAATGTCCTTTCCTGATAAGAAAGTAAGTGACAAACAGGACAATTCCAGGTTTTTGTTAAGATATACCTCACTGGGTATGCAATTATTGGTATCACTCGGGCTGGCTGTTTTTGCCGGCCTGAAAGGAGATAAATGGTTGAAATTTTCCTTTCCTTTGCTGGGCTGGTTGTTACCTCTGCTGGTATTAATGGCCATATTGTATAAAATTGTAAAAGATACGGCCCCCAAAAAATAATTCTATGCCTTCACGTTTACTGGTTTTTGTTTGTGCTGTTATCACCCTTGCCATTTTCCTGCTAAACAAAAAATTAATGGACTGGGGATTTGATGTAGTGGTATTATTTGCAGGTAACCTTATTTTATTTATTGTAACCTTAATCAGTTCTTACTTTCATACAAAAGGGGCTGCTGATAAAAATCCCAATGCTTTTGTACGCAGTGTATATGGTGGTACCATGATAAAAATGTTTACAGTAATGATAGCAGTAATGGTATATGCCTTTACAATAAAACCCTTTAATAAATATTCAGTAATAGCCTGCTTGCTTTTTTATGTTATTTATACCGTAATTGAAGTGAGGGCTGCAATGAAAACGGTAAAAGCATCAGGAAAGTGAAAAAGGAAGCCCCCTTACAGGCATTACAGCAGTTCCTTCCGCAAGGTGCATTTGAACCCGTTACGCAATACCTTGTTCAGTACAAAGTACATTTAACTATTACCAGGGAAAGAGAAACATTACTGGGCGATTACCGCCAGGCTGTTGATGGAAAAAATCACCGCATCAGTGTAAATGGTAACCTCAACCCTTATGCATTTTTAATAACCTTACTGCATGAGCTGGCACACCTGCTCACTTTTGATAACTATGGACATAGAGTTGCAGCACATGGTAAAGAATGGAAGAATGAATACAGTAAAATACTGGCGCAATTTCTTTTACATAAATTATTCCCCGGTGATATAGAAAGAGCTTTACTAAAATCGTTGCAAAACCCCGCCGCTACCACCTGTGGTGAAGAACATCTAACAAGGGTATTACGGAAGTATGATGAAAAGAAAAATAAAAATGGATTGCTGATGGTAGAAGAACTGGGGGATGGTATTTTATTCCGCACCAAAGATGGAAGGATTTTCAGACGCATAGAGAAATTGAGAAAACGTTATAAGTGCATTGAGGTAAAATCAGGAACGGTTTATCTGTTTAATGCTTTGTATGAAGTGGAAACGGTGATTTGAAGATTTGACAATTTGAAGATCGGATTTTGGACATTGGTCATTGTATTTTCCCTCTTATTCCTTATACCTTGTATTTTCACCTTCTTCAATTATTTTTGTTCTGCTAAAACTATCCACATGAACAAAATCATTATTGCCTTAAGCTTATTGTTTTCTGTTGTCTTCTTTAATGCTTCTGCCCAAACAGACAGGGGCGACTGGTTAGTAGGTGGCCAGCTGGCTTTTAATACAACTTCAGGTGACAATTCCTTTACACTGGCACCTTCTGCCGGTTATTTTTTCGGTAAAAATTTTGCTGTTGGTTCTGAAATTACGCTATCGTTCAGCAAACTGGGTGATGCTAAAACATCTATCGTGGGCTTTGGTCCTTTTGTCCGTTATTATTTTGAATTAAAAGATCCCAAATTCAAACCATTGATTCATGCTTCTTTTGATGTACTAAGTGTAACTGATAAAACACCAATTGATAAAACAACCAATACCGCTACCAGCTTTTTTATTGGCGGTGGCGGAGCTTATTTTATTAATGATAATGTTGCCCTGGAAGGGGTGCTTGGCTATAATAATACTAAAGTAGAAAATTTAAGCGCAGAAGGAGGTTTTCTTTTCCGCATCGGCTTCCAGATTCATTTGCTGGGGCATGAAGTGAGGAAGAAATAATTTTATTAATAATTATTAATTAAAAATGTAGAACAAAGATTTCATAACTAAATAGTAAAGGCCTCCAATTAATGGAGGCTTTTATTTTTGTTTCCCGTCACGCCTGTAACCGTAAAAGCTAATAGGGATTATATAATGCTGTGATAGAAGTCATGGTTAATACTATGATCATCTTTTACATTTGCCTGGTAAGTTTAGGTGGAA
>JBLMVP010000497.1:0-8592 GCA_050256755.1 Sphingobacteriales bacterium
TACAAAGGATAGGATTCAATAAAGCTACCACGTCCGGCCATTAACTCCGCCCTCCCATTTGAAATAAGATCAATCGTAGCAAAACTTTGATACAGCTTCACCGGGTCTGAAGAACTTAAAACAGAAACGGCACTGCCCAGTTTAATATTTTTGGTAACGGCAGCAGCGGCTGCTAAAATTATTTCAGGTGTTGATACGGCATAGTCGGGACGATGATGTTCACCAATGCCATAAAAATCAAGACCCAATTCATCCATCAGTTTTATTTCTTTAATCAATTCCTGCAATCGTTGCCCAGCGGGTTGTATCTCCCCATTTTTATTGATGTGTAAATCGCCAAACATACCAATGCCTAATTCCATAATTTATTATTTGCTGGCGAAGTTACGATAGCAAAGAAGAAGACCGGTTGATGTATGTGATGAAAAATAGCATCCTCTGCTGCAATCATCTGGCGAAGGTTCCGCAGCCAGGTGATCCTGACTAGTAAAAGTGAAATTACTTTTCTTATTTTAAATCGGTGAGCCAGGAGTATATTTATAGTTTAAAAATTATATCATGGCGGAACAGGAAGTAATTAAACATACAAAAAAAATATTCGGTATTTGGAAAACGAATAATAGTTTTTTGCATAAGCTTGGAGAATTTTTAATGGAAATATTCATCATCGTATTTGCTATAACCCTTTCAATTTATCTTCATGACCTGAGTGTGCTGAAACATCAGCGGCATGAAACAAAAGAATTCCTGCTGGGATTAAAACAAGACCTTAAAACCGATATAGCTGAAATGGAACAGGATAAAAAATCGTTTGAACTGAGTGGGAAGGCATTCAATTATGTTACCAGCCGGAAACTGAATGAGCAATTGAACCCTGACTCGATGAACAAGCATATCAAATGGATGCTCAATACGACTGGCTTGGTACCCAACAGCGGCCGATTTGAAGGATTTAAATCATCGGGAAAAATCGGCACGATTGAGAACAAACAACTGCAGAATGATATAATGGATGTTTACCAGGAGAATATCCCCATCCTGATCTCAAGTACAGATTTTTATAACGTGAAAAAGCAAAAGCTGGCTGAATATATTTATGCAAACCAGAAAAGGGTTACAGACTCTACTACTAACCTTTTTACAATCCTCGCATCAGATCATGCATTTAATATTTCTAACACCCTTATCCTTAATTATGTCAATGAGGTAATTGACCGTTATGATATCTGTATCAATAAAATGAAATTGATCATTGACGAAATCAATAAGGAGTACGGACTTGAAGATAAAGGGAAGCAGTAACTGTTACCAGCAAAAATTGGTTTAACATCATGTTTTTTTTTGAAAATATTCTTCCGTTTGCTGTGAAATCAGGATAAAATTTTTCTGGCAATTGAAAGCTGGATTTTATACTTATAAACAGAAACCAGGTTTTAGGGGATAATTTATTTCATAGAAAGGTAAATTGAGGCAGGCAATTTGCTGTAATACCATTTCTTGCACTCCTGAACCGGCATGCAAAGAAGCTATAATCATTAATCCAAAAAAACTTTACACCAAACACAACTATGCTGACAAATAAAGTGACAAAAAAGATCCTTGTTGTTGAAGACGAAGGCGCAATGGGTTTAGTACTGGATATGATTCTCAACGAAAGAAACTTCCAGCTGGATTATGTAAATAACCTTTTAGCTGCTAATGAATATCTTCAGCAGCAAGAACCTTCGGTCATTATACTGGACAATAAGCTTCCGGATGGATTCGGAGTTGATTTTATCAGCTATATAAAGAAAAAGTATCCTTCTATTAAGATCATCATGATTTCCGGTTTTGCTTCTGCCCGCGACGTTGCTTTAGAAAACGGGGCTGATATGTTTTTTGATAAACCTTTTTCTATGGACGAATTCAACAATGCAATAAATCAGCTTTTGGAATAGCTTATTTATAAGACGCCCGATGAAACTGAAATAGACAGGGTGCCCTGATGTGTTGGGACATGCATTGCGGCTTTCTTTTTTATGGACACGAACCAAGGCATATCATTATCTAACTTTTATATTACTGCAGCTTTAGTATAAGTGTATTGTTTCTTAATTTACCAGAGCGTCTATCCGAACGCAGGGAGAAATCTACTGGTGTATGTGCTATTGGCAAAATAACTGTGCCGGGTTAAGGATAACTTGCAGCACACAAAAAAAAAACAGCAGCCATAATATATAAATGTAAATCAGATGTTAATGAAGCTGTTTATGTGTATAAGCATGACCATAATTGATTTTTTATGAATAGATTTATGCTAAACACAAATTGTTTAATTATGAAAAAACTATTGTCATTATTACTCATTGCCGGCAGCGTAAGTTTTGGTTACCATGCTAATGCACAGGCAGTAACCCCTAAAGCAAAAGAACAGGCTGGTAAGACAGCCAAAGAAAAAACTGACAAAGCTGCTAAAGCTAAAGAACAGGCTGATATGAAAGCTAAAGAAAAAGCTGACAAAGCTGCCAAAGCCAAAGAACAGGCTGATATGAAAGCCAAAGAAAAAGCCGACAAAGCTGCTAAAGCCAAAGCACAGCCTGAAAAGAAAGCCAAAAAAGCTAAAGGCAATTAAAGTAAAACTATTACGGTATTAACTATTCTCTTCTATTAAAGTAGAGAATAAATAAGGGGGCATGATGCCCCCCTTTTTATTATTTAATCTTACTAATACCTGCATCAGTAACCGAAGTTGGCATCTAAACTGTTTAACGGAAGACTTGCGACAGATGAGGTTGGATGTTGCCGTTACTTGAAACGTAGTGAAAAGTCTCCTGCGTGCAGGTACTGCTGTTTATTTTAACTGCATAACCCGGGGGATTTCTACATTCAAAGAAAAAAGTATTATGGACAGGAAGGTGGATGCCGGTAGGAAAAAAATAATTGCCGATAGGGAAAATGCGGACTCATAAATTGATATTGTTTCTATCTTAACCATTTTGATACCAAACTCGGGGGTTTTGCACCTGCAGAGAAATAACAGCAGTCTTTTCACAAAATAATTCAGACAATATGCTTACCTCAGTTCCTGTTCAAATATGGAAATCATGGCAAAAAATTGCATTCAGATTTTTCTTCCTGTTTCTTACCCTGCAAATATTTACAGAAAATTTTCTGGGTAATTTATTTGGAGTAACATTTTTTATCTGGAAGCTGGGCGAAAAAATATTTGTACAGCCCTGTCTTTGGCTTAACCATCATATCTTTCATTTCAAGTATTCATCTCAGGGCTGGACAACCTTTTCCGGTTCATTACATACCATCAGGGATATTGTTTATTTACTTGCAGCCTGTTTAGTTTGTATGCTATGGACAATTTTTGATAAGAAAAGAGCAAACTATAATAAGCTGTTTTATTGGTTTTCGCAGTTCCTGGTTGTTGGCCTGTCCGCTATAACTTTCGCTTATGGAATTATAAAAGTATTCCCGGTACAAATGCAGTCTCCGTCATTTATTGGTCTGCAAACTCCCCTGGGGGATTTAAGTCCGTTTAATTTGATATGGACAACTTTTGGTTATGGAAAACCCTATCAAATGTTCAGCGGTATTTTTGAAGTAGCAGGAGCTGTATTAATTCTATTTAACCGTACCCGTGTTGCAGGGTTACTTATTATAATTGCAGTGATGAGCAATGTAATCATGCTGAACTACACTTACCAAATAGGTGTACTTATTACATCGTTTTACATT
This sequence comes from Sphingobacteriales bacterium, assembly GCA_050256755.1. Classification (GTDB taxonomy): domain Bacteria; phylum Bacteroidota; class Bacteroidia; order Chitinophagales; family Chitinophagaceae; genus AWTP1-9. The sequence continues at coordinate 3,727 of JBLMVP010000497.1, forward strand.
TTTCTTATTGCATTGTTTTTATTGGCTCCCTATGTAAAACAATTAGTAAGCTTCTTCTTTACTCAACAGCCTGCCGTACCGTTTCAACATGAATATGTGCCCGGTAAAAATGTTAAAACAAAACTGTTTAAACTAACCGCTATACTTTTTATTGGTACTTCTTTTACATTAAGTACCCGTGCCGCTTATGACAGGTACTCAAAAACCGAACACACTAATAATACAAGGCAGTATTCTTTGGTAAAAAATTACGTGGTTAATAAAGACACCTTGAAATTGGTTGAAAACGATACGCTTTGCTGGAGAATTTGGAGCGAAAGAGTAACGGATGGTAAAAGATTTGTAACAATAAGCACTATGAAACCCGGCGCAACTAAAACATATACCATTGAGCAAGACTCCTCCAAACACAGTTTAACCCTGCATCCTTTTAACCAGGTTGACAGCACTGCACTAAATTTCAGGTATACAGATACAGATAAGGTTAACTGGTGCTTAGACGGCACTATTAAACAAAAGAATATAAGAGTTGAGTTACAGAAAATAAATCCCGACACTATGATAACTCTCTTGAAAACAAAACGTGTGATTATACCCACTAATGACGAAACGGATAGTCAATAAAAAGGCTGATAACAATATTTGTTCTCCCACTCTATTTCTGTATTCGCAAGTGGTTATTGGGAAGTAGCAGAGGAAGGGCTTCATTTGACAAAAGAAGGGTTGCCCGATTATTTAATTAGCTTTTCTCCCTTACTTTTTTGTGCAAAAAAAGAGTAGGCAACAAAGCCGCACGGATTCGGTTTACTTATCTACTAAACTTTGTACTATTGTTTGGTTGGGTGCTGTTACAATAACCAGGAATTGTGTATCTCAATTTTTTGGTTTTGTGACAGCATGTTATGAAATAAATTAAAGGAGGTTGTTTACCTTCATTCTATTATGCTGTTAGTTTTTCAGATTTTAGTGGTAATTGCGTTAATCATTATCCTGGCTCTTTTTGCATTCAGAATCAAAAGGGAAAAATATTTTACTCCCCTGCCTGAGAATTATAAAGAGTTACTTTATGATTATGTAAAATTTTACCGGCAACTGGATGAAGAAGGAAAAGAAAATTTTGAAAAAAGAGTGGAGCATTTTTTATCTGCGGTGAAAATAACCGGGGTAAATGCTGTGGCTGAAGATATTGATCTGATTTTAATTGCAGCAGGGGCTATAATTCCGGTTTATGCTATTGCCGACTGGCATTATATAAACCTGCACGAAGTGTTATTATACCCCGGAACATTCAATGAAGATTTTGACCAGGGAGGAACTGATCGCCATATCGCAGGTATGGTTGGTAGCGGCGCTATGCAAAATGTAATGATTCTTACCAAATGGCAACTACGGCAGGGGTTTATTAATAACAACGATGCCCGCAATACCGCTATTCATGAGTTTGTGCATTTAATAGATAAAATGGATGGAACGGTGGATGGTGTTCCGGAAATAATTTTAGAGCGGAAATATGTAGACCGCTGGAAGAAGCTGATGAATGAAACTATAGAGCAAATGAAAACCAGCGGCTCTGATATTGATATGTATGCAACAAAGAACAGCTCAGAATTTTTTGCTGTCATATCCGAATACTTTTTTGAACAACCCGATTTATTAAAAGCTATTCATCCTGAGCTTTATGAAATGCTGGTAAGAATTTATAAAACGGGATAATTTTCTTTCACAGGCGAGTTACCGACCGGTAATAAAAAAAAAGCTGCCCTAAAGGGCAGCCCACTTTAAACATATACTTATGACCGAGAGCCTTTTTTAAATCACCATTCTTGAAACCGCATCACTGTACAGCAACTGGTTGTTGCCACTCACTGCACCTACCCGGCAATAATATTTGGTACCTGCCATCAAATCCTCCAGTATATATTTTGCTTTGGTACTGGGGAAACTCTGCCAGTTTTGTTCTGCAAGGGTAATATCGGTAGTGTACTCAAACAGGTAACTCTTTGCTCCCTTTACGCTATCTACACTCAGCATCAGTACACCGGGATTGTTACCATTAACCACCTGCAGGTTCTCCGGTTTAGTGATGGTGATGGTGCCGGGGTCTTTACTTACGTCGAATCCCGAATCAAGCAGCACACTTTCGTCGCCGTTAGCAGCAAAGTTTACATAAGCTGCAAGGCTGCGCAGTAAATCAACCAGTTCCTGTCTTTTTTGATTTTTAAAAGCAATGTCAGACCGGGTGCCGGTGCTGGAAGTATTTAAAGCATCACTGAAAGCCGTAATAGCGGCCTGCAGTAGCGTTAGCGCTGGTGACGGCGTGGCATAACTACTGTTACCGTTTAAATTGCTGTAAATAGCCTGCGCTTTTACTTCCAGCGCTGCATCTGAAAATTTGGAGAAGTTGAATAATGCCTTTTTCATAAAATTAAATTTATTTAAGGTTTTAAAATACCCCCCGGCAAGGCATGCAACGGGGAGAATGACAGCGCTAACCAATAAAAAATTGCTGACAGAAAAAATACCAAAACAGGTAATTGTTTTATTGCAAAATATTTTGTAGGTGCACAATGAAAATGGATTGATGCCGGTAACGCTTTTATTTTCCATTTTAGTAAAAAAACATGTGTACTACCGTATAAAATCTGTACCTGTTGCAGAATATACGGAAGCGGTAAAAAATATTTTTAGGTACTAACGATGCCTTCTACCGCCTGAAGAAGACCTAAAACCGACAGGAAAGGCCATTTTTAAACGGGAAAGGAAGAAAAAAGAAAGGGAATGTTGTTTTTTAAGGCGGCGCAGGTACAACCTACGCCGGGGTTGAGCAATATTTATTTTTGATTGCAAGCACTACAAACCAGGCTGAGTGGGAAAGAACCAAGAGAAATAAATTTTCCTTAACTGCTTCACTCTTATTATCTTGCCGCCTCATTTAAATCCAAACTTTATGAAATTAAACAACAGTAGTTTTTTTCTTTTGCTATGCATTGGCATTTCGCTTTTTGTTAGTTCCTGTAAAAAGGATAATGCAGCGACCTCTCAACCACAATTATTCCAGGGGGTACATTCCAGGATTAAAACGGAAACTGGCTCGAATTCTTCAAACAACTATTTTTATGACGACAAAGGCCGTCAAATTAAGCGGACCTCGTCATATGGTTTAAGGTATGAGTATTCATATACGGATACCAGCATTGTCCTGGTTACATACAATGCCACCAGCCCCATAGATACGGCAATCTATAAGCTGGACACTGTTACCGGGCTGGTTACAAAATGGACCGATGTTTATCCCGGCAGTTTTGATACATACACCTATAATTCCAATAAACAAATCCTGACAGACCAAAAAACTACAGTTTACCCCAACAATACAAATACTAAAAGTGAATACCGCTATTTTTACAATAGCAGCAATAATCTTGATAGCATAGTAGACAATCATGATATTGGCACGGCTTCTTCCGGAACTTATGTTTACCACTATGATGAATACTATACTGATAAAATTAACACTACCGGTAATGAGAATTTTGGACAGTTATTCTTTGGTAAATCAAGCAATAACCTTCTTAAAACATACCGGATTACTAACAATGCCGGAGTGACAACCTCTTATAACTATGATTATACCTTTGATTCACAGAACAGAGTTATTAAAGAAGTAGTGACCCAAATTGGCACAACCACCAGGTATGAAACAACTTATACTTATTACTAGTATTTAATAATGATATTTTTCACAATATTGCCCTCCGTTACTAAAACAACAGAGGGCTTTTACTTTCGCCACAGAGCAAGGTCCCGAACCAAGCTAAAGACAATTGATATTTATTTCTCAGCAGGAACCCTCGCCATTACCCTGTCCTTACAGGAGATGTTGCCGGGAATGAAGAGAAATAAATTTTCCTTAACTGCTTCAGTCTTATTATCTTGCCGCCTCATTTAAATCCAAACTTTATGAAATTAAACAACAGTAGTTTTTTTCTTTTGCTATGTATTGCCATTTCGCTTTTTGTTAGTTCCTGTAAAAAGGATAATGCAGCGACCTCTCAACCACAATTATTCCAGGGGGTGCATTCCAGGATTAAAACGGAAACTGGTTCCAATTCTTCATTCAACTATTTTTATGACGACAAAGGCCGTGTAATTAAGCAGACCTATTCAAATGGTTTAAGGGATGAGTATGCTTATACGGATACCAGCATTGTTCAGATTTCATACAATGCCACCAGCCCCACAGATACGGTAATCTATAAGCTGGACGCTGCTACCGGGCTGGTTACAAAACGGACTAATGTTTATCCCGGCAGTTTTAATACATACACCTACAATTCCAATAACCAAATCCTGACAGACCAAAGAACTTTAGTTGCCCCCAACTATCCGGATACTAAAAGTGAATACCGCTATTTTTACAATAGCAGCAATAATCGTGATAGCTTAGTATACAATTATGATATTGGTACGGCTACTTCCGGAACTACGACCCTCCATTATGATGAATATTATACTGATAAAATTAACACTACCGACTATGAAAATTTTGGACAATTATTCTTTGGCAAATCAGACAATAACCTCATTAAAACATACCGGTTTATTAACAATGCCGGAGTGACAACCTCTTATAACTATGATTATACCTTTGATTCACAAAACAGAGTTATTAAAATAGTGAGAACCCAAATTGGCACAACTACCAGGTATGAAACAACTTATACCTATTATTAGTAATTAATAATGATATTTTTTACAATATTGCCCTCCGTTACTAATGTAACGGAGGGTTTTTACTTTAGCAACAGAACCAGGTCAGGAACCAAACTAAAGACAATTGTTATTTATTTCTCAGCAGGATCTCTT
>JBLMVP010000498.1:0-5610 GCA_050256755.1 Sphingobacteriales bacterium
AAAAGTGAACTCACGGGCTCGTCATTCACTCATGTCCGGTTGAATATATTTCCTGAGGGAGGTATAAGCCGATTACGTTTATTTGGAAATAAAAAGGGATAGTTGCATGCTTATTGTTTTAATATATGGTTTACTGCTTGGCCTTTTATTTATGCTGGCGATTATTTCACAGCAACTGGCTTCAATTATAAAAAGACAAACGGAGGAAGAGGATGAAGCAGCTGTGGAGAGATTGAATACCGCACAAAATTTTATTTATTCTTCTATTGTGCTGGTTATTGTTTCAACAATTGTATGGACTTATTATGCAGTTAAAGGTTCGCCATGGGAAAATCATTTAATGGAATGGCTCAATATTGTGGTACGTGTAATGCATATCACTTTTGGGATAGCATGGATTGGCGCCTCTTTTTATTTTGTGTTTTTGGAAAATGCTTTAAACAGAACAGAAAATGTAAGAGATGAACTGGCTGGTAATTTATGGGCCGTACATGGTGGTGGATTTTATTATTTAGAAAAATATAAGATAGCTCCTCAGCAAATACCCAACCATTTGCATTGGTTTAAGTACGAAGCCTATTTTACCTGGCTCAGCGGTTTTTGTTTACTGTTCATTGTATATTATTTCAATGCCTCTGCCTTATTGATTGATAAAAATGTGCTGAACATTACTCCATTAACAGGAATTTCAATTGGCGTGGGCTCATTTATTATTGCATGGATTATTTATGATTTGTTATGCAGGTCAGCTTTAATAAAAAATAAATTTTTATTTGCGGTAGTTGGTTTTGCTATTCTTTCAGGCTTTGCTTATTTCTATTCACACGTTTTTAGTGCCCGGGCTGCTTACATTCATTTTGGCGCCATGATTGGCGGTTTAATGGTGGCGAATGTTTTCTTTATTATTATTCCCTCACAAAAAGCTATGGTAAAAGCAGCTAAAGAAAATAAACCACTCAACCCGCGGCTTGGTAAAAATGCACTGGCCCGTTCATTGCACAATAACTATTTTACGCTGCCGGTATTGTTTGTAATGGTAAGCAATCATTTTCCCAGCACTTTTGGCTATCAATATCCATGGCTCACTTTAATCATTATTTCGTTGGGTGCGGCTGGCATCAAACATTATCTTAACTTAAGAGAGAAAAAGCAGCAAAGTGTTTGGGTGTTTCCATTGTCTGTGCTGCTGTTACTGGCAGCCGCTTTTATTTCTGCTCCTGCAAAAAACCCAAATGAATGTAAAGGCGAAGTAAGTTTTGCAGAAGTGAATACTATTATCCAGCAACGCTGTGTTGCCTGTCATTCGTCACGACCCACAGACGATATTTATAAAGTTGCTCCCAACGGAGTGATGTATGATACACCAGACGATATTGTAAAGAAAAAAGATTTAATTATGCAGCGGGTAGTAATTACGAAAACGATGCCGCAGAATAATAAAACGAATATTACCGAAGAAGAGAGAAATATTATCCGTTGCTGGATTGAACAAGGAGCAAGGATTAAGTAATTATGTTAAATGAACGAATGTTGAATTAGCTGAGATTAACTTTTAAAATTTGTTTATGAATTTAGTTGAGTTTAATAAGTTGGACAAAGAGACAGCATTAAAAGAATTGTTTTCCTGTTGCGGTTCTTCCAAATGGGTTTCGTTGCTGATGAATCATTTTCCTTTTATATCTGAACAAGATTTGATTGATAAAGCTGCTACCATCTGGTATGATGAGTGTAATTCAGACGACTGGCAGGAATCTTTTGCGCATCATCCAAAAATTGGCGATAAAAAAAGCCTGGAACAAAAATTTGCAGGCAAAGAACAGGCTGGGATTGCTGCAGCTTCTTCTGATACAATTAATGCCCTGGCGAAAGCAAATGCAGATTATGAAAATAAATTTGCCCGCCCGGATGCCGCGGTCGGACGGGGATTTATCTTTATTGTTTGTGCCACCGGTAAGTCAGCAGAGGAAATGCTGCGGTTGTTACAGGACAGGTTACAAAATGATAAAGAAGATGAATTGAATATTGCAATGGGTGAGCAACATAAAATAACTATCATACGTCTAAAAAAATTATTGGCTGCCGCTGACTGGCAATGGATGAAACCAAGTCAGATTACAACGCATGTGCTTGATACTTCTGTTGGCATTCCGGGTAAGGGTATCACTATTCGTCTTAAGTCTGCTAGTAATAAAACCATTGCACAAAGTGTAACCAATGCAGATGGAAGGATTGGTGATTTGTTGCCTTCTGAGAAAAGCTTAAGACCGGGAAATTATAAAATGGTTTTTGATACGGGAAATTATTTCAAGGCCAATAAAACAAAAGGATTTTACCCTGAAATAGAAATACAATTTACAGTTTCCGACAATAGCCATTATCATGTGCCGTTGCTGATAAATCCTTTCGGGTATTCAACTTACAGAGGGAACTGAATATTGTAATGTTGTATAAGAGTGCGACGCCATTGCAGCCAAATAATGATTAACTGCTGACTACATAAATATTTTACAATGAGTTTATCAATTCCAACACTTAAAAGAGAACAACTTTTCAGTAAATTAAAAGAAGCGAATACTGCTTTTCAAAAAATCTATCCCGGTGACAGAAGCGAGCGGCAGCCTGTACACACTTTATATGGTGGTGCCAACCTGTTTAAATATGATGCTGCTAAAACACTTGGAGAAAGGGCATTGGAAATATTTGAAACCTATGCTCCTGACCATGTTACATTTGGAAATATTTTCGGGATGGATACCAAATCCGATTTTAGTTTCAGGATTTATAATAAAGTGATCGGTAAATTAAAGAAAGAAGCCATTGAGGATTTTCGCATTGACTTTGAAGATGGTTATGGCAACAGAAGTAATGAAGAAGAAGATGAAACGGCTGAATTTGTTGCAAAGGAAGTGGCTAAGGGAATGAAAGAAAATACTTTGTCGCCTTTTATTGGCATCCGTATTAAACCCTTCACCGAAGAGATGAAAGAAAGAGGGCTGCGTACATTGGATGTTTTCATCAGCACACTGGTAAAAGAAACCAATGGTGTATTGCCGGATAATTTTGTGGTGATGCTTCCTAAAGTTACTATACCGGAACAGCCTGCAACATTAGCTGGGTTCTTTGATATTCTTGAAGAAGAATTGAAATTGAAAACAGGTTGTTTAAAAATGGAGATGATGGTTGAGACAACACAATCTATTATGGCAATTGATGGCGCCAATCCTTTATATAAATTTATAAAAGCAAGTAATGGGAGATGCATTGCCATGCATTTTGGTACTTACGATTATACTGCGAGTTGCAGTATAACAGCAAGGTACCAGGAGATGGATCATCCTGTATGTGATTTTGCCCATCACATGACCAAGGTTGCATTAGCTCATACAGGTATTTGGTTAAGCGATGGGGCAACCAATACTATGCCGATTGGTCCGCATCGGGGTGAAAACCTTACAGAGCAACAATTGTATGAGAATAAAGAAGTGGTTCACCGTGCATGGAAAAAAGGATACGATCATATTCGTCATTCATTATGGAATGGATTTTACCAGGGATGGGATTTAAACCCTGCTCAGTTCCCCATGCGTTATGCCGCCGTTTTTGCTTTCTTTTTAGAAAGTTATGATGACGCAGTAGAAAGATTAAAAACATTTGTTGATAAGGCTGCAAGGGCAACATTGATTGGAGATGTGTTTGATGATGCCGCTACGGGGCAAGGTTTATTAAATTATTTTCTGCGGGCACTTAACAGTGGTGCTATTACAGAAGACGAAGTATTGGCAACCGGTTTAACGCTGGATGAAATCCGTGGCCGCTCATTTAAAAAAATTTTAGAAAACAGAAAGAAATAAGCATTGGAAGTTTGGGATTTTATATACAAAAAATTACAGGCGTCTGTGAATGTAATGCTCCTGTATGTGCTGAAAAGTGAAGGTAGTTCACCGGGGCGAAGAGGATTTAAAATGGCAGTATCTGCAGATAATGATTTTACCGGTACTATTGGTGGTGGTATTATGGAATTTAAATTAGCGGAAAAAGCGAAAATTTTACTACAGCAAAATGAAAATCGTATTATCATTCAGCATCAGTTTCATGATAAAGAACATAGCAGCCTTCAATCAGGGATGATTTGCTCGGGCAGCCAGCTTAATGCATTTATTCCTTTATCACAAATTGATATACAGACTGTGGGTGAAATTGCAGATGCAATTCAATCTGAAAAGAAAAAATCAATGCAACTTTCTCCTGCGGGATTAAAGATTACAGAGCTGTCAAAAATAGATCTTCAATATAACTCAGATGCAGACTGGCTTTATAGTGAACCTGTATTTCAGCAACCTGTTATTCATATTATTGGTGGCGGACATGTAAGCCTGGCTTTATCGGAGCTGATGCAGTTTCTCGGGTTCTATGTAAAGTTGTATGATGACCGGCCGGGATTAAATACTATACAGCAAAATCTTTTTGCCAACGAAAAACATATAGTAGCTTATGAAACTATCTGCAACTATTTGGATTTATCTAAAGAAGATTTTGTAGTAATTATGACAATTGGTTACCGGACAGATAAATTAGTGCTGAAACAGTTATTGGATCAGGATATTTTTTATCTCGGTTTATTGGGAAGCGAAAAAAAAACCGAAACATTGTTAGAAGAATTGAGAAATGAAGGTATAGCTGAGAATTTACTGCAGAAAGTTTTCACACCTATAGGAATAAATATTTACAGCCAGACAACAAAAGAAATTGCGGTAAGTATTGCTGCGGAAATCATAAGGGAAAAAAATAAAATTTTACCAATGGGAAGAAGCGGTAGTTATTATAAACGGAAGGATTAACTAGCGATTATCCGGAATTATTTTGGTGTAAAGAAATTGAATATATGTATTTTGTGGTTTTAAATTTATTGCCAAGCAATAGAAAAACAGGAACATAATTTTAAAAATTTAAATAGTGCTAACAAGCAAAGACAATTTAAGTTAAGTTAAAGCTGACTGGATTGCGGGTATTTCTATTAAAACACTTGGCTTGGATATGTTATTTATTTTATTAGTCTTATATGTGTAATTAAATTTTATGTCAGCAATTCTAAAAAAAACATCAAATTCGGTCCAAAAGACAAAGTATAAGTTAATGTACCAGAATTAAAATTTAAATAGATTAAATTTTATAACCTTTCTGTTCTTCATTAATTTATAATAAATAAATATGACTTTTGTTCATCTGCTCAGCGACTAGCAATAGAGACCTTTATTTAAAAGCATAATGAAATAAGATAGTATATTTATATATTATTTTGCATTGAAATTTGGTTTAATATAATGGAAGTATCCCTCAGACAAAGTTTTGAATTACTCAGAGTATATTGTGAAAAAGAAGATTTTAAAGGCTGGGATCCTTTTGACGGTCTTTCGAGTAATCTTTTTAAGTCATTACCTTTTGTAAAGAACAATCGTTTTTTCCGGTTAATATGGATCCAGTTTTTTAAGAAGAGCCCTTTAAATTTGAGGCTAATAACCAATGTGCCCAAGGAATATAATGCTAAAGGACTGGGATTATTTTTAACAGGCTATTGTAATTTATATCATGTACAACCCTCAGAGGAGTATA
>JBLMVP010000499.1:0-3162 GCA_050256755.1 Sphingobacteriales bacterium
ATTAAGCTCCCCACATCCGTAAAAGAAAAATATAACAGGGTTTACGCTTTATACAGAACACCCAATGATGAGCTTATCTGTGGAACCGATGAAATACTCGCAGTACTAAATAATAAGTTGAGATTAAAACAATATGTCCATTCCAACTCAATAAAATATATTCACTATCGCAACGATGATAGTGTTTATGTCGCAACCAGTAATGGTTTAAACAGGATAAGTCTTAAAAATATAAGCATCGCTGAAAAATTATGGAAAGAACGCTCAACTGCTGCCTGCTACTATAAGAATACCCTGTTTGTAGGCACCCTTAACGGGCTCTATCATCTTACTCCAAAAAATTCGCCGGTTTTTATGGGAGATTACGATACGCTTTTTACCAAAAGAATTTCTTCTATGGTCATCAGCAGCGATACTACTTTGTGGATTGGCACATATGATGGCGGAATAATTGGTTTAAAAAAAGGAAAAATAATTGATACGCTTACAACAAAAGATGGCCTTACCAGCAATATTTGCCGTAATCTATTTATTTATAATGACGTTTTGTGGCTTGGAACCGATAAAGGAGTAACAAGGATAGATCTAAAATCAAAACCTTATTCCATAACCCCCTTTACTAAAAATGACGGGCTGCTTTCCAATCAAATTAATGCTATATTTAAAGATAATGATACTGTTTTTGTTGCTTCGCAGGATGGTATTACTTATTTCAATGTTAAGAATGTAATAAACACGTCTCAATGCAACCTGGAAATTACCTCGGTATTGCAATCAGCAAAAGAATTATTATTAGCAGGTAATTATACTTTTAATCATAAGGAGAACAATTTTAAAATTGAATATGTTGGAATCTCTTTTAAATCAACAGGTGATATAACTTATAAATATAAACTGGAAGGCCTGGATACTTCCTGGAAAACAACCAGGGAAACTTCACTTAATTTTCTATCACTTCCACCCGGTGATTATACTCTGAACTTAATGGCCATTAATAAATTTGGCGTACGAAGTGAACTCAAAAAAATTTCATTTGAAATAACCCCGGCCTATTATCAAACAACATGGTTTTATATTTTAGCCATTCTTTCCACTGCAGCCTTAACCTGGTTACTTGTTTATCTCTATAACAGTACACGCAGAAAAAAAGAATTACAGGACAGAGAAAATATTAAAAAAATTGCTGACCTGGAGCAAATGGCGCTAAGGGCACAAATGAATCCACATTTTATTTTTAATTGTCTCAACTCCATTCAGCAGTTTGTTTATGACAAAGACATCCAGTCTGCCAATCGATTTATCGGTGGCTTTGCCAAACTCATCCGTCAAACATTAGATAACTCTGCCAGAACAACAATTTCGATTGCGGATGAAACAGAATATTTAACCAATTACCTGGCACTGGAAAAACTACGGTTTGAAAATAAATTTGACTATAAAATAAAACTTGACCCGGCCATAAGAGCTGATGAATATAAAATACCGGTAATGTTACTGCAGCCTTATATCGAAAACAGTATCCGTCATGGCATCCGTTATAAAAAGAACGGTAATGGAATGATTGATATATACTTTTCATTGGTCAATAGCGAAATAGTATGTACCATACAGGATAATGGTATTGGCAGAAAAAAAGCAGAAGAGTTAAAAAGCAGGCAGCATATAGAATACCAGTCAAAAGGAATGCTGCTTACCAGAGAAAGAATTGAAACACTAAACAAATCGCTGACAGAAAAAATTAACATAGCTGTGGAGGATTTGGTAAATGAAAACAACGAAGCGGCCGGAACAAAGATTATTATCCATTTTCCGCTGAGCCTTGTACAAAACAGCTAATTTTATTCTATGATTAATGCCCTGCTGGTAGATGATGAACCCCGCAATATCAGGATACTCAAAAACCTGCTGGAAGAATTTTGTCCGCAGGTAAAAGTGATCGGTGAAGCCGAAAGTTCAGAAGCAGCTATTGCATTAATCAGGAACAATCAGCCCGATTTGGTATTCCTTGATATTGAAATGCCCTTTGGTAATGCTTTTGATTTGCTGGACAAGTTAATGCCGGTAAACTTCCAGGTAATTTTTGTTACCGCTTTTGACAACTATGCATTAAAAGCTTTTCGATACTGTGCCCTGGATTATCTTTTAAAACCGGTAGACATTGATGATTTAAAAACAGCTGTACACAAGGTTTCGGAAAGGGTGAAAGAGAAAAATATGGACCAGAAGCTGGACATGTTTTTGAAAAACATTAAAGGAGGTAAATCTTCGTTGCAAAAAATTGGTTTACCCACAAACGATGGGTTGTTCTTTACCAATGTTGAAAATATCATTCGTTGTGAAGCAAGCGGCAGTTATACCATTATATACCTGGCCGACAAACAAAAATTCGTGGTGAGTAAATCATTGAAAGAATATGAGGATATGTTACCCGAAGAGGATTTTTGCCGTATACATCACTCACACATTGTTAACCTCGCATTTGTAAAAAAATATTTCAAAGGAAGGGGTGGATATATTGAAATGCAGGATAATACTTCCATTGAAGTTTCTACAAGAAAAAGAGATGAATTTCTTTCTAAGTTTGAACAGTAGTAAGTGTTTTTGTATACAAAACGGAAAAAACTTACACAGTTATTATCCCATCCTGCACAGTTATTAATCTTCAATAACGTTTTAATCAGTTCAATTGTACTTTAGCGTTACCGATGGCTTAAGCCTTTGGGAATTTAAAAACGGGTTACATGGTCAGAAATGACCTAAATACATTTTCAGATTGAGTTATTCACTGCTAACTTATGAATGCGGGGGAGGCCAAAACCTCCCTTTTTTATTTACAGGTTCTTCAGCTTCTCCCACATTTCAGGAATACGCTTCAACCACACTAATTCCCTTTTTTTAACGCTGGCTTCTGCCACTGGTGTTCCCCAGTAAATTTTCCCACCTTCCAGCGAAGAAGGAACCCCACTTTGTGCAAGTAATACAGCATTCGCTCCAATCGTTAATGTTTTACTCACACCCACCTGTCCCCATATTACTACCCCATCTTCAATAACAACAGCTCCTGCTACACCAACCTGTGCAGCTAACAAACAATTTTTTCCAATCACCGTATCATGTCCAATATGAACCATATTATCAAACTTGGTTCCCCTGCCAATAACC